>JAUWMN010000236.1 GCA_030613165.1 Desulfobacterales bacterium | reverse complement strand
AACAACAAACTCCAAACTCCAAACACCCAACACGAAACTCACAACCCGAAACTCGCAACCCGTACCCCTCAACCCTCAACGCGACTTTAAACCCGCAACCCGTACAACGCCGCCCCCAACAATGCCGTCTTTTCATTCAATATTACTTTTACCGGTATATGTGAAAGAAAATTCGAAAATCTTCCTTTGTCTGTAAACGACCTCATAAAAATCTCATTTTTAAGTCGATCGAGAATCTTGGGAGCAATCCCCCCGCCAAGATAGATCCCTCCTACGGTCATCCCCTTAAGGGCAAAATTCCCTGCTTCAGCTCCGTATATGGAGACAAAGAGGTCAAGGGCCTTCTCACACAGCCTGTTTTTTGCATTCAAGGCCAGCCCGGAGATAACCCGGGCCTTTTCTCGCAATGGCGCTTGAACCACCTCTCTCGGTTCCGCGCTCTTTTCCTTTGTCTTAAGAAAGTCATAGATCTGGACAAGCCCCGGCCCTGAGAGTATTCTTTCTACACTCACATGCTGTTGTCCCCGGCGTATCCATTGCCATAATTCCACTTCCAATGAGTTGCCCGGAGCAAAGTCCGCGTGCCCCCCTTCCGTGGGCATGGGGTGGTATGAATCTCCATCCCAATATAAAAACGCCTCGCCAAGACCGGTGCCCGGCGCCACCACACCAATGGCGCCCCTACGCCTAACTCCTCTGTTCAACGTAACCAGTTCCGACGACTTTAAAACCGGGACCGCGTATGCCGTAGCCGCCAGGTCGTTGAGCAGACTGACTCGATCTAAACCCAATAAATCTTGTAATCGCGCCTCTTCTATAATCCACGGAAGGTTTGTGGCAACGCATCTTCCGTTTATCACAGGGCCGGCAACCGCAAAGGAAGCGCAATCCGGACGAACATGGTGGGCAAACAAGAACCGATCCAGTATCGACTCCAGATCGGGGAAATCCCGGCTCGCGTAGCTCTTCATTACCCTCAAGCGGGGACGTCTTACCCGAAGACTAAAAATCCCAAGGTTTACCTTAGTGCCACCAATATCTCCCGCAAGTATCAACATACCCCACACACCTTACATTGTCCAGGCTGACATATAGGAGCGGTCTTTCCCTGGAGAGCCCTTTTATATTCTTTAATCAGAAATGATTTTTTGATACCGTGGTCTATAAAATCCCATGGCAGTATTTCATCGAATCTTCGTTCTCTTCGGACAAAAAAATCGGGGTTGAGGGGAAAGGCCTTCAAGCTTTGGGCCCAATTACCCTTGTTTTGATGCACCATCTCCAGAAGTCCGGCAATACGGCGATCTCCTCTGGAAAGAAGCGCCTGGATATATGCCCATTTTGGAATATCCGCATGCACACGAACGTTTGCCACCTTCTTTAGACCATCTTTAACCAATCTAATCTTTTCCTTCAGAGACCGGGTCTCTTCAAAAGGAACCCACTGAAACGGCGTATGTGGTTTAGGAACAAAACAATTCAAGCTGACCGTGATATTCCCGATCCGTTTCTTTCCGCGACTCGTTTTAAGAAAACGGTGTTTGACTCTTTTGCACAGGTCTACGATCTCTTTTACATCATCATGTCTTTCCGTGGGGAGTCCGACCATAAAATAGAGCTTGATATTCGGTATGCCGTGGGAAACCAGAAGATCTGTAGCATCAAGGATGTCTTCTTCGGTAATCCCCTTGTTGATTACGCGACGTAGTCGCTCTGATCCGGCATCCGGAGCAAGGGTTGCTGTTTTGTCTCTGCTTTTCTTTAGAACCTCTACTACCTCTTTGCTGATAGAGTCTGCCCTGAGTGAACTGAACGAGATACGTACTCCACGGTCCAGAGCCACCTCGCATATAGATCCAATTTCAGGTAGATCTGAAACTGCCGCCCCCACCAGGCCTATACGATCCGCCATCTCCGTTCCTATTGCAAGCGACTCCTTTAATGCCTCGGAGGACCGAAGGCGAGGAGGCCGGTAAATATAACCTGCCGCGCAAAATCGACAGCCATGGGAACAACCTCGGCCGATTTCTACCAGATAGGCTGATGCGAACTCTGTATACGGAGTTAATATCGTAGTGCGGGTGTCCCAGGAGGAAAGGTCGGTTACAACCGATCTCTGAATTTTATGAGGGACTCCTTTCTTTTTTGGTCGAAAGGAGGAAATCGTTCCGTCATCATTGTACGCCACCTCATATAGGGCAGGTACGTAAACAGACTGTAGTTCCCGCGTGACACGTTCAAGAAAATCAGGCTTGTCCGAACTCTCGCGGTAGACTTGAAAAAAGGAGGCAAGTACAGTCTCTGCCTCCCCGATAACAAAACAATCGACAAACGGGGCGATCGGTTCCGGATTCAAAAAAGCAGCGACTCCTCCGGCAACAATTAAAGGAGAACCTTCCTCTCGCTTACTGGACCACCTATGAATCCCTGCTGATTCGAGGATAGTTAAAATATTCGGGTAATCATTTTCAAACGAAATGGAAAAGGCGATGACCTCAAAATCAGATAATGGTCTCTGTGATTCCATAGACCTGACCAAACGATCGCCGGAAGAACGCGGTTTTGTATCGACATCGCTCGGCAGAAACACCCTCTCGCAAACCACGTCATCAAATCGATTCAACAATTCATAAACAGTCTGAAACCCCAGGTTGGACATACCCAAAGAATAATGGTTGGGATAGACCAAGGCCACGGGGATCTTGCCCCTCCAGTCCTTACGAATTACTCCGCGTTCCGATTTTAAAAGAGTCTTTCTATCCATTCAATTTTATGGTTTCCAGCTTATAACTTGATTCGCAAAATCAATCCTGTATCCCAGGTCTCGCAAAAAATTCATACCGAGCAACCCGTCGTGCACGACTGAGGGCCCCTTATGCCTTACGATAACTATATGGATACCTTCCTTCTTATGTGGTCCCACTTTAATATAATCTAACTTCGCCAACTTAGCCTTAAGTACCCCGCCACCTGCTACCCGCAAGTTAATCCTTCTTGAATTACCTATGTTCAACCGGTCCGCTATCTCCCGGTGCACTGTTGTGAGTTCAGCGCCTGTGTCCAGAAGAAGCATCCCTTCAATCTCCTTGCCTCCATAACCGAGTGTGACCGGAACCAGTACTTGATTCCTACGTATGGTAACCTTTGTCACCAGATTTTTTAGATATTCCTCCCTGGCGAGTTGCTCTTGTCGTCTTTCCTCTTCCAACAACCATTCGTCTTCTCTCTTCCGAAGAAGTTCCAGCTCTTTGCGTTCCTTTTCAAGCATTATAGACCTTTCTTTTTCAGAAAGGTGATCATATTTTTCTTTATAAACTTTCTTACTATCCATATATTCTATGGGTATATTACTCTCGTCATCAACGAAACATACTTTCCCTTCTTTGTCGATATACTTATAAAACTCAGCGTGGAGTTCAAAAGGATATGCTAAAGATATAGATACGAGAATCAGAAAAATATAGAGGCGCGTTTTGCTGTTTTCCATGTTAAACCGCTCTTTAAAGACTGACGCTTCTTTACTGATCATTGTTTTATTATATGACAAAAAAAGATCAGGGGCAACACT
>JAUWMN010000039.1 GCA_030613165.1 Desulfobacterales bacterium | reverse complement strand
AATCAATATGCTGTTTTTGTTCAAAAGCCCGTTAAGGAAACTAATGGTATCCGCTGCCGGGGCCATCGGTTTTACCTTGTCGGTTTCTACTATATTGTCAGTTCCCACCCCCAATTCCTCGGCTACAATGGCTGCTGTCTGTTGCGACCGTTTTTTGGGACTGCAGACGATGGCGTCTAAGCTAATGCCCATGCGTTTCAACGCCCGGCCGCTCGCCCGGATCTGATCCGATCCTTCCGGACTCAGGCCCTGCTCAGGGTCTTGCTCTTTTGGAAGCGGCACCCCAGGCTGCATAAGATAAATTTCCATGGCACATACCTCCTTGATTCGGGACCTTGGTATCGATTCCGATTACGCCCCGATACTTGCGCCGATAGTAGAGGGTTTTTTGTTTGGATTTGTCCATACGGATTATTTTTAAACGGGTTTCTGCAAGAGGCTCTAAAATCCATTATATCAGAAAATGCATTAGACGTGACATAAATATCAAAGAATAAAACAAAGAGAGCCCCCCTGAGAAGAAAATCATAACTCAGAAGGGCTCATGGGGAGGAAAACAGATAGCGTTACCTATCTGTAGTGAAATTAATCACAATCTTGTAAAATGTCAAGGGCCGAAACAAGAAAGATCAATAGAATCCCTCCTGAGCCATGAAGACATGAAAGGCGCGGGAGGGACTTTTTACGAGACCATCAAAGTTATTTCTTGACTTACACCTTAGAGGTTATTACATATTAACAATATGAATTTATAGTATCTTTCTCTTGGAGGGCGTTATGGATAGATTGGATTTTTTGAGAAGAAGCCTTTGGTCAGTTTCTTGTTTATGTCTCCTTGCTTTATTTTGCGTGATAGGTTGCGTGAGCACTTCCCAGTACAAGACTTTAGAGAGCGATTACGGTGCGTTGCAGAAAGAGAACCAGCAACTTAAGGCAGAGTTTGATGAGCAGAAGGGTGTGCGTGCAAAAGCGAGTGAAGCAAAGGAAATGCAGGAACAGACTATGGAGGAGATGATTGCCGAACTCCAAGAAGAAATAGACGCTAAGTTGATCCGGATTCAGATGTTGGAAAACTGCCTGACGGTAGAACTGGTGGAAAAACTTCTCTTTCAATCAGCTTCGGCCAAGGTGTCCCGCAAAGGAAGAAAGCTTCTTGCCCGCATTGCTCCGATACTTAAAAATGCCGGAGATCAGGAAATACGTATCGTTGGGCACACTGACGAACTTCCTCCGAGCGCGAAAACCAAGGAGAAATATCCTTCCAATTGGGAGCTGTCTACGGCACGGGCTACCAACGTTATACGGATTTTGCAGTGGGGATATGGAATCGATCCTAACAGGCTGGTCGCGGAAGGGGTGGCGCATTACAGGCCGCTAAAGATGGAAAACAAGGGTGTACGTACAAAAAACCGGACCGTCGAAATTCTACTAAAACCGGTTGCTCAATAATATGAGCGATCATTATCGCCTTCCCCCGGCGACGGGATTTCACGTCGCTCAACTTGCCTGACGAGCACGAAGTGAAGCATAGCGCTCAAAATGTCGCGTTTTTCAAAGGTCTCAGAATAGGACAACAATAGGTTTGACTTTTATTATATGTTTCTGGTATGCGAAACCTAAAAAGACCTTTGATAAAGGAGAAAAAACGACATTAAGCCCCAGGCGCCATCTTATATAGCGGAGATTAAACCTTACCCTCCGGGAAAACCTCTCGAAGAGCTTGAAAGAGAATACGGCATCAAGGGTTCGATCAAGCTGGCATCAAACGAAAACCCCTTAGGTCCATCTCCAAAGGCGGTTGCGGCAATAACCGCCCATCTTGCGCGTCTACATAGATACCCGGACGGAAGTGGATATTATTTGATCCACCGTCTCGCGGAGAAGTTGAACGTATCCCCGGATCAAATTGTGTTGGGAAATGGCTCCAATGAGATTATTGAGCTTTTGATACGAACTTATCTTCAGCCGGGGGATGAAGTTATTTCGCCTTTTCCATCGTTTCTCATGTACGATCTTTTGATACGGGCGGCCGGATGTCATAACAAGATAGTGCCACTTAAAGATTTTAAGAACGATCTCGAGTCCATGGCCGACCGGATTAGTTCAGATACCAGAATGATCTTTATCAACAACCCAAACAATCCGACCGGAACCATTGTCTCAAGAGATGTCTTTGAAAGGTTTTTGCGACAGGTCCCTTCGGATGTTATTGTAGCAGTAGATGAGGCGTATATAGAATTTGTACAAGAACGTGATTGTCCGGTAGGCCTTGATTATATTGGTTCCGACAAAAGTGTGGTGGCTCTTCGTACTTTTTCAAAGGCATACGGATTAGCAGGACTCAGGATCGGCTATGGCGTTATGTCAACGGAAATGGCCGGTTTTATTAATCGTGTTCGGCAACCATTTAACACCAATGCCCTGGCCCAGGTAGGTGCATTAGCAGCCTTGGGTGATGATGAGTTTTTCGCAAAGACTTTAAGCCTTACACACAGCGGTTTGCAATATCTTTACAGGGAGTTGGACAGGCTAAGTATTCGATATTATACTACCCAAACGAATTTCTTTTTAATAGATGTAGGTATGGATGCAAAATCTGTCTACGAGAAGATGCTTCGTCAGGGTGTGATTATTCGGGCAATGACCGCTTATGGTTATCCCAACTATATACGGGTGACTGTGGGACTCCCGGAAGAAAACGAGCGTTTTATCAAAGCCCTGGAGAAAGTATTAAATGAAACGTAAGATCATCACGATCGACGGTCCTGCCGGCGCCGGGAAAACAACTATAAGTCGATTACTTGCTAAGCGCTTAGGATATGTGTATGTTGACACCGGCGCTCTTTACCGGGCTGTAGCATTAGCTGCCGCATCCGCTAATTGTGTCGAAGACGAAGAGCTCCTTTCAGACCTTTTAAAAAAAATAACGCTTGAATTTCGTAACGGACAGCACGGCCTCCGTCTTTTTATGAATGGACAGGACGTGTCAGATCGTATACGGACTCCAGAGATTACTATGCTCGCATCAGGGTTGTCCGCCAAGCCTGTTGTAAGAAAATATCTTTTAGATATACAACGCGATATGGGTAAGGACGGAGGGGTCATTTTAGAGGGACGCGATATGGGCACAGTGGTTTTCCCACATGCTGACGTAAAATTCTACCTTGACGCCGCTCACGAAATACGAGTTACACGGCGTTATAAGGAACTAAGTGATAAAGGAACTGAGATTGCCCGGGCAGAGGTCGATGCTGATATGAAAAAGCGTGATGAGAACGACTCCACGCGCTCTCTGTCGCCCTTACAACCGGCAGAAGATGCAATTAGATTAGATTCTAGCAACATGGGCATTGAATGTGTTCTCGAAACGATGACGCGATATGTTGAGACCTTTGCAAAACGCGACATTTTTCCGTCAGGCAAGGAAGGCGAAAAAATTTAACCGGAGGAATACATTAGGTATTTCGAGGATTAAATTTTGAAGCCTGACGCCGCATCACGTGAAAATGGCAGTTATGCAAAGGTCTCATTTAGTGTCCGTTGTGTGGCCTTGTCTTGGGACAAAATCTACCATTTCTGAACGGACACTATAAATGATCTTTTATCTGGTTGTGTTTTCAGTGGAATTCTGGTAGTATAAATTTTTTATAGACTTGAAAATAATTTTAGGGGGTAAACGTTTGATGGAAGAGTTGGGAGGAAACCAAATAACAGAACAAATAACAGAACAAAAAAGAGCAGAGGGGGGAGATGAGACTGCAAAAGCCGAAGAACTGACAAAAACGGAAGAAGAAACTGAGGTAAAAACGGAAAGTGATCAGTTCGAAGTGGAAGACGACGATGACGAGTCACAAGACAACCTTATGGAGATGTACCTGGACGAGAGTATGAAACATATCCGGGAAGGCGAGGTTCTCGCTGGTAAAGTTGTAAAGGTAGACAAAGAATATGTTTTGGTAGACATCGGTTACAAATCAGAAGGACAGATTTCTATCAACGAGTTTCGAGATAAGAATGGACAGGTAGGGGTCAAGCTTGGTGATACGGTAGATGTATTACTCGAAAAATGGAAGGAAGATGAAGATACAATTTATCTTTCCAAGGAAAAAGCCACTAAGATGAAAGTCTGGGATGACATCAAAAAGATATACGATAGTGACGACGTTGTTCAAGGAGTTGTTACCAATCGTGTCAGGGGGGGATTCTCCGTTGATATAGGTGTGGAGGCCTTCTTGCCGGGTTCTCAAGTGGATCTACGTCCGATCAGGGATTTTGATCATTTAGTTGGCAACAGCTTTGATTTTAAAATACTTAAGTACAGTAAAAAGAGAAACAATATTGTTTTGTCCAGACGAGTTATTCTTGAAAAAGAGCGAGACAAACTCAGACAGAAGACCCTGGAGACCATTAGTGAAGGCAAGGTCCTGAAGGGAGTTGTCAAAAATATAACTGAATACGGTGTTTTTATAGACTTGGGAGGAATAGACGGGCTTTTGCACATTACGGATATGTCATGGGGACGAGTGGTCCATCCTTCTGACATAGTTGCCGTTGGGGCTGAAATAGAGGTAAAGGTACTTAGTCTTGACCTGGAACGGGAACGTGTTTCTCTCGGTATGAAACAACTGGCGCCGGATCCGTGGACTACGGCAGATGATCGTTATCCTGTAGGATCCAGGGTTTCCGGAAAAGTTATAAGTCTGACCGACTACGGCGCTTTTGTAGAATTGGAAAAAGGTGTAGAAGGCTTGATACATGTTTCTGAAATGTCTTGGACCCAGAAGATCCGCTATCCATCAAAAGTGGTTTCGATAGGGGATATTGTAGATGTAGTTATACTCAACATCGACGCTGATAACAGAAGAGTTTCTCTCGGGATGAAACAGATTTCTCCGAATCCATGGGATGTTGTGTCAGACAAATATCCAATCGGAACAGTCCTAGAAGGTAAAGTTAAAAATATTACAGATTTTGGTCTATTCATAGGGATAGAGGAAGGGATAGACGGCCTGGTCCATATCTCTGATATTTCGTGGACCAAGCGGATCAAGCACCCGTCGGAGTTATATAAAAAGAGCGAGGAAGTACGAGCAATAGTCCTTAATGTTGACAAGGAAAATGAACGCTTTTCTCTTGGCATAAAACAGCTTGAACTCGATCCTTGGCAAACAATCCCGGATCGCTATCATGTCGGGACAAAGGTTTCCGGTACAGTTACGAATGTTACAGATTTTGGTGTCTTTGTAGAACTTGAAAAAGGGATTGAAGGTCTTATTCATGTTTCAGAAGTTTCAAGAGAAAAGGTGAAAACACCTGTTGGTAAGTTCAATGTAGGTGATTCTCTTTCTGCAAAGGTTGTAAATGTGAGCAGTAAAGATCGGCGAATAGGCCTTTCTCTCAAGAAGTTGAATGAGCCGGAGACGGATAAGGACTTCGTTCATAATTATCTCAATAACAGCAAGGGAGCTACATCAAGTTTTGGCGAGCTGTTAAAAGAGAACCTGAAAGAGAAGCTGAACATTAATCAGGAGGCATTGTCGGAAGCATCTGAATCTCCATCTCCGGAAAAGGAGATTAAGGTGGACGCTTAGTATGTTTGCGAGCAGACATCCCTTTATCTTTTCATTCTTGATAGTTGTTATTGTAATTATCTGTTTTTTTGCGGCAGCGCTCTTCTTCTTAGGTGGAAGTGATTCCGCATTCGAATTTGGTGACAAGGTAGGGGTCGTAGAAGTTAAGGGTATTATTACCGATGCGAAATCGGTCGTAAAGCACCTGAAAGAATTTCGCAAAGATGAAAGTGTCAAGGTTATTGTCTTAAGGATAGATTCTCCTGGGGGGGGCGTGGCCCCTTCCCAGGAGATCTATAATGAGGTAGCAAAGACTGTCTTGGTTAAAAAAGTGGTGGCCTCCATGGGGTCTGTTGCAGCTTCTGGAGGATATTATATAGCGGCAGGCGCTGATCATATTATGGCCAATCCCGGGACAATCACCGGCAGTATTGGTGTTATCATGGAATTTGTTAATGTAGAGGATATCATTAAAAAGATAGGACTTGCTGCTGAGATTATTAAAAGTGGTCCATACAAAGATATCGGATCTCCCTTACGTAAGATGACCCCGGAAGAGCGAATGCTTCTTCAAGAGTTTATCGATAATGTTCATCGCCAGTTTGTAGACGTGGTGGCGAGTGAACGAAATATCACTATGGAAAAGATAGAGTCAATTGCGGATGGGCGTATTTTCTCAGGCGAACAGGCAAAGAAGCTTGGGCTGATTGACAGCCTGGGAGGATTGGAAGACGCTATCGCGATGGCAGCAAAATTAGGAGGAATTAAAGGGGAACCTATTGTCAGTTATCCCAAGAAGAAGAGATTTTCGGTATTGGAATATTTACTGGGTCGGTCTGTTGAAGACTTGTTCCATACCATATCCGGAAATCCCTTTCAGAAGTTTGGCTACTTGTGTAGACCATTCGTTTGGTCGAGTAGTCAAGTGGTTGAGTAGTTGACCAGCCCCGAGAGGTCACCGTGGTTAAAAGCGAACTAATAAAATCTCTGGCGCGAGCACACCCGGGTATTTACAAGACCGATATCGCGGTGGTTGTAGAAACCATATTTGATGAGATGGGAAAAGCGCTTGCGCGCGGTGAAGCAGTTGAACTAAGAAGATTTGGTTCATTCAGGGTTGTAATTCGTAGACCGGTGAGCGGTAAAAATCCAAAGACAGGCAAGCCGATGGAAGTTCCTGCTCGACTGAATGCTCGCTTCAAACTGTCTGAAATTTTAAGAGACCTTCTCCAAAACGATACTTGATTCTACAAAAAACTACTCACATCTCCCAAACCTTCCCGTATCACTTCAGGAATATCATCGATTAGAGAAATAATGCTGGAAGGTTGTCCTGGTACTGGTCCACCATCTATGACCGCGTCTATTTGACCGCCAAAGAAATCATTAAGTAATGAGGGGTCGGAAAATATTTCCCTGTCCGGGGTGGCAGCAGTAGTGTTGAGTATAGGATTGCCAAAGGTTTTTGCCAGGGTTGTACAAATCGTATGGTTGGGCACCCGTATCCCCACGGTTTTGCGTTTTGTAATCATAATCTTGGGAACCATTTTTGATCCAGGGAGCACAAACGTGTAAGGACCGGGAAGAAGACGCTTCATGGTTCTGTAGACGTAATTGGACACCTTGGCATAGCGGCTTATGTGTTTTAGATCAGAACATATAAAACTAAAAGGCTTGCCGGGGTGTTGTTTTTTTAACCGATATATCTTCTGGATTGCCTGCTTATTGAATATATCACATCCGATGCCGTAATAAGTATCAGTAGGATAGGCTATAATGCCTCCTTGCTTCAGAACGTCAACCACCTCGCTAATAAGGCGAGGCTGAGGGTTTTGTGAGTTTATTTCAATCAACATGGTATTTGTTCACTTGTCATTGGTCATCAGTCATCTGTCATCAGTCATCTGTCATTAGTCATTGAAAATCGGATCGATTTTTATCTTTGATACCATATAAGCAATTGAATTTACACTTTTGTAAAAATATTGCTGTAGTAATAGAAATCTTATCTCAAATGACGAATGACCAATGATAGATGAAAATATAGTTTTGCGAACAGAGCATTGTCAAGCGGTTTATTCTCTTTATAGTACAAATAAACCGTTGCAATGGATTCCCCCTTTTGTTAAATAATGTCAATCCAGAGATGCTTTTACCATTTCTGAATGGACACAATTTAAAGATCGGAGATAGACTATGGATGATTTTTCACTCAAAGATGGGTTGACTTTTGATGACGTTCTATTGGTTCCGAACTATTCGGACATCCTTCCCAAAGACGTGGATGTCTCTACAAGGCTTACTCCCGACATAAAACTTAATATTCCAATTGTCAGTGCGGCTATGGACACTGTGACTGAGGCGGAAACCTCTATCAATCTTGCCCAAGAGGGTGGAATCGGCTTCATACATCGTAACATGAGCATAGAGAGTCAGGTATTAGAGATTGACAAGGTTAAGAAGTCGGAAAGCGGTATGATTGTTGACCCTATTACCATTCATCCGGATCTTAAAATCCATGCAGTGCTCGAATTAATGCAAAGGTACAAAATTTCAGGGTTTCCAGTAGTCAAGGGAGAGCAACTGGCGGGGATTGTTACTAATCGTGATCTGAGATTTGAGACCGATTTAGATAAGCCGGTTTCGGAGATAATGACCAAGGATAATTTAGTAACGGTTCCTACCGGCATTCCCCTGGAGGAATCGAAAAAGTTGTTGCATAAGCATAGGATAGAAAAGCTTTTGGTAGTGGACGACACAGGACGACTGACAGGGCTGATTACCATAAAAGACATAGAAAAGATCAGAAAATATCCGAACGCGAGCAAAGATGATATGGGGCGCCTCCGTGTTGGCGCGGCCGTAGGGGTCGGGCCTGATCGCGACGCGAGGGTGGAAGCCCTTCTTGCTGCCGGAGCTGATGTGATATTGATAGATACCTCACATGGTTTTTCCGAGGGTGTTTTGGAATCCGTTCGTATATTAAAGGGTGCATTTAAGGATATTCAGCTCATAGCAGGCAATGTGGCCACAGGAGAAGGAGCGGAAGCCCTGATTAAGGCCGGCGTAGACGCGGTAAAGATCGGGGTGGGGCCTGGTTCTATTTGTACCACCCGGATTATTGCCGGGGTAGGAGTTCCGCAGATGACGGCAATTCAGAACTGTGTGGCTGTTTCAAAACAGACCGGAATTCCTTTAATTGCAGACGGCGGAATCAAGTATTCAGGGGATGTTACAAAAGCGATTGCGGCAGGAGCGCATTCAGTGATGATCGGCAGCCTGTTTGCGGGCACCGAGGAAAGCCCGGGGGAGACAATACTCTTTCAGGGGAGAAGCTACAAAGTATACCGCGGTATGGGTTCACTGGAGGCGATGAAAAAAGGGAGCAAGGACCGTTATTACCAGAAAGACCTGGTGGAAGATGCCAAGATGGTTCCTGAGGGGATTGTGGGGCGCGTACCGTATAAAGGCCCTCTTGCTTCAAGTATTTTGCAGCTTATTGGAGGGTTGAAGGCAGGGATGGGTTATGTCGGATGTCGCACTATCGAGGGGCTAAGAACCAAAAGTAGATTTATCCGCATTACACCCGCGGGACTCAGAGAAAGTCATGTACATGATGTGATTATTACGACGGAATCGCCCAATTATCGCGTTGACTAGTGTTCGTCCAGAACAGGAGTTTTTGACATCAAACACAAAAAGGAAGTTCAGTGTCCGAGTTTCATGAGTTACATAGGGAACGAATTTTAGTTCTT
>JAUWMN010000132.1 GCA_030613165.1 Desulfobacterales bacterium | reverse complement strand
GTGGAGGCTTTTGCGGAGAGCATCACGATAGCCGCGAATCAGATATTGGAGGATGCTTTAGGGATTCCTCTCATCCCGAGTTGGGGGCGGGTTCTTTCAGCAATACCGGACGTTTTTGATGTGATGTTGGATGCTGGGAATAAAGATAATGAGTAAGGATTGTCGATTGAAGATTGTCGATTGTCGATTGAAGATTGAAGTTGGTGGAAAGCTAATCAATCGTCAATGGTCAATTGAGGGATTGTTGATTGAAAATTGGTGTTAGACTGCTCAATAGTCAATAGTCAATCTTCAATCGACAATAGTCAATGGATCGAGGGATTGAGGAATTGGGGAGTAGATTTATAGTCATAGTGGATGACGAACCTGATATCGTCGAGCTTGTATCACTGCACCTTGAGAAGGCGGGTTTTAGTGTTAAGGGATTCGGAGAAGCGGAAGCTTTTTTTACATTCCTTAATTCACGGGCGCCGGATTTGCTAATCCTGGATCTGATGTTGCCGGATACGGATGGCATTGAAATTTGCAAGAAGCTCAAGATGAACGAGGAATTTTCAGCAATACCTATCATTATGCTGACGGCGAGAGGTGATGAAACCGACAAGGTGTTGGGGGTAGAGTTAGGCGCGGATGACTATGTGACAAAACCTTTTTCACCGAGAGAGTTGGTCGCCAGGGTGAAGGCGGTTTTGCGCAGAAAGGCCCAGAAGGAACCTGCCGGAAAAATTGCCATAGGCGATATGGTTGTACTCGACCCGGACAGATACGAGGTCACTGTTGAGGGGGAAAAAGTGACACTGACTTCGACCGAATTCAAAATATTGCAATTCCTTTCGTCGCGAACAGGATGGGTGTTTTCGAGAGAGCGGATTCTCGATCATCTATGGGGGCATGAAAAGACGGTTTTAGACAGGACTGTAGATGTGCACATCAGAAATCTCAGAGAAAAATTAGGCAACGCGGCGCGTTTGATCAAAAATATCCGTGGGGTGGGGTATAAGTTGGAAGAATGAAGAGACAGCTTGACCTTGGACAAAAGTGAACATTTTGAAACTGCCTCTGAAGCAATCTATTTTCGCCAAAATATTTTCAGGCTATGTACTGATCACGCTTTTGCTGTCGTTTCTTATCCTTCTCTTTGCTTTTAAAACCATAAGAGATTACCACATACGTTCATTAGCGGATGATTTAAAGAATCTCGGCATCACGGTGAGGCTTAAAATCGCTCCGCTCCTTCCGCAAAAAAACTTCCAGGAAATAGATGTTCTTGTTAAGCAGTTGGGAAATGATATCAACACACGGATTACTGTTATCGATGCCCAGGGAGTAGTATTGGCAGATTCTGAAAGCGATCCGAGTCTCATGGAAAGTCATAAGACGAGGCCTGAGATATCGCAGGCATTGCAAGGGAGCGCCGGTACATCGCTGCGCTATAGCACGACCGTGAGGAAGGAAATGCTTTATGTCGCGGTACCCATTGAACAAGGTGAAATTATTATAGGCGCTGTGAGGACAAGCCTGTTCTTAGAAGATATCAACAGCCTCCTTGTTGAGTTAAAATTGAAGATCGCACAGGTGGCATTGATTATCCTTGGTATATCACTCATAGGCGCCGGCTTGTTTTCTCGAAGCCTTTCAAGACCGATCAGAGAACTGAGCGCGGCTGCCCGGCGTACAGCCGCGAGAGACTTCAGCGCACGGGTATTTTTAAAAAACAAAGATGAACTAAAAGATCTTGCAGATAGCTTCAACTATATGAATAGCGAAATCAGCGCGTTGGTTACCGAGCTGTCGAGTCAGAAGGATAAATTAAAGGGAATCATCTCCTCAATCCAAGAAGGCCTTGCTGTTTTTGATAGCGAGGGAAAAATCATCCTCAGCAATGAGAGTTTTGAAAGGATGATTCAGGAGGAGAATGTCGCGGGAAGGTTCTACTGGGAAGTTTTAAGAAGTCCCACATTTGGTGAACTCATTAAAAAGGCGCTGCGAGAAAAGAAAAACCGCATTGAAGAGATAGAATTATACGATAAAGTCTTTTTGTGTAGCGCGACATTTTTGAGATCAAGAAAAGAGGTTGTGGCTATCTTTCATGATATAACAGCGAGTAAGCGGGTTGAAAAAATAAAAAAGGACTTTGTGGTAAATATCTCCCATGAACTGCGCACTCCCCTCACCGCGGTAAAAGGATTTGTGGAGACGTTGGAGGAGCAGGTAGATGAAGAAAATCTGCGCTATGTGGAGATTATCAAGCGGCACACCGATCGTCTTATATATATTGTTCAAGATTTACTGGCGTTATCCGAGCTTGAGGAAAGCGGCGTAACCTTGGAATTAGAAGATGTGGACATGAGCGACGTACTCGAAAATGTCCTCGGTATATTTGAGCAAAAGCTGCAAGACAAGGGCATCACTTTGAAACGTGAAGTAGAACCCGATTTGCCTTGTCTTAAAGGCGATCCCTTTAAGTTAGAACAGATGTTTATAAATCTCATAGATAATGCCATTAATTACACAGAAAAAGGATCGATTGTTATATCGATAGGCCGGAAGGACAATCGGATAATGATCCAGGTGAGGGACACTGGAAACGGTATCCCAGAGGATGATCTCCCCAGAATTTTTGAACGTTTTTATGTTGTTGACAAGTCCCGATCACGAAGACTCGGCGGAACCGGACTGGGGCTTTCCATTGTAAAGCACATTGTTTTATTGCACAACGGCGCTATAGATGTGGAAAGCAAGCCTGGCACTGGTACAATATTTTCTATTTCCTTTCCCCTCTCATAACTTCCTTTTTAACCAAAAATTAACATTCCCTTTATATGCCCTTAATCATGAAGTGGGTATTTAATCTCCAATACTGATGATCTCGCAAAAAGTCCAATCCCCGATCAGGGTCGAGGACAGGCTTTCTGTCACTCCCGCGCAGAGCCTGACCCAGCGAAGGGAGGGGCTCAAAATACCCCCTCTCCCTCGCCGGGAGAGGGCCGGGGTGAGGGTGAATAAGGATGACAGTTCAGATAGTTATTTCCCCCTCCCCTTTGTCCCCTCCCACTGGGGGAGGGGAAATATGGACTTTTTGCGAGCCCATCAAATATAAAAGCGCAAGAAGTCATTCCCGCAAAGGCGGGAATCCATTTCGCGGCATTTCTGGATACCCGCCTACGCGGGTATGACGATGACAGTTGTTGAAGTAGAAAAATCAAGGAGGAACCATGATGAAAAGAACATTGTTAACTCTATTACTTTGTTTGAGTTTCGTGCTTTTGACCGGTGTTCAGGTCAAAGCGACCAGCCTGGCGGATATACTAAAGGAAAAGAGGATCATTACTGCCGAAGAGGCCAAAGAAGTTAGCGAATATGAGGGCAAGGAAACGAGTTCCAAACTTTTAGAAAAAATAGATTTTTCAGGAGACCTGAGACTTCGTCACGACACACAATGGAGAGAGACGGACAGTGACGATTACGATCGCAACCGTGAGCGGTTCCGTCTTCGTTTTGGTTTCACAACAAAACCGACCGAGACCACGAAGCTTGGGGTACGGCTTGCATCCGGGTCAGGGTATCAAAACACCACAAATCAAAGTTATGACGGACATGCACGGGGCAAAGAGATTTTTATCGACAAGGCCTACGCGTCCTGGCAGCCTGCTGATTTTTTTAAGATCACAGGCGGCAAACATAAGAACCCCTTGCTCGCTACGCCGCTGGTCTGGGATCCAGATGTCAATCCTGAGGGATATTCCGAGGAACTTAAGTTGAAGGTGACCGACGGTATCGAGATATTTTCAAATTTAGGTCAGTGGTTCATCGAGGAATTAGATATAAAGGATACCGACAGAGATCCCACCCTGCTTGCGTATCAATTAGGTTTCGTGATCAAGCCCTCTAAAAAAGTCAAATTGGAAGTTGCCGGTACTTATTATGATTTTAAAAACCTGGACAAACTTGAGTGGGAGACCGGGGTGCTGAGTGATAAGACAGAGTTTTTGGGGTACAATCATTCGCACAGCCAACAGATGATCTTCGACGGCAACCAAAGGCTTCTCAACGAATTTGGCTGCTGGGAGGTTGCAGTAAATCTCAAGGTGAAAGATGCCCTGCCGGTGCCCTTTTCCATCTTCGGAAACTATATCAAGAATGCAGAGGCTGATATCAGTGACCTTATTAACAAAGGGGTTGCCACAGTAGATAGTGATCCCGCGGATCTTGCCGGCTACGGAAGTGATGATCGCGACACTGGGTGGCTTGTCGGTTTCTCAGTAGGGAGCAAAAAGAAAAAAGGGGATTGGCGCGCAAAATACCATTACCAGGTATTAGAAGATTATGCCTTCCCGGCTGTATTTGTTGACTCCGACTTCCACGGCGGAGGGACCAATAACAAGGGCCACTATGTCCAGGGCCTGTACTGCCTTACTGATAATATTCAAGCCAGGGCTGCGGGTTTTTTTACCGAGCGTGAAGATGAAAGCAAGGATGGAAAGAAGGATGAAGACCGCATACAATTGGACATGGTATTTGCCTTTTAATCCGCAGATTACGCAGATTACACAGATTTTCGTGAGTTATTGGGGTAAATTTACCGAAGCTTGCTTCGTTTAGATTGTGAAAAGCAGATGTGCGATACCCAGTAGCTTGCTGCGGGGTAGTTCATTAACCGTTGGAGTTTAACCGAGTTCCATTGCGTTCTGCGGTGGGCCACTCGCAAGAATTAACCAAAAATTAACAGAAACTTAATACGGTATTGGCTTTAGTCTGGCACAATAAAAAAATAAAGGAATATGCAAATGAAAAATAGTATCAAGATGGCGTTTGTGCTGATGCTTATGTCGGCGTTCTTCATGGGAGGGCCTGTATGTTGGGCAAAGGGAAGCGCACTGTTAGGGGCGGGCGCCACCTTTCCCTACCCACTCTATTCTAAGATGTTTGATGCTTATTACAAACAACTTGGCGTGAAGATCAACTATCAGGCGATTGGTTCCGGTGGGGGTATACGGCAACTTATCAACAAGACAGTCGATTTTGGCGCGACTGATGCATTTATGAGCGATAAGGCTTTGAAAAAAGCAGATGGTTCCATTTTACACATCCCCACCTGCCTCGGTGCAGTAATTGTAACCTATAACCTGCCGGGCAATCCCAAGCTCAAGCTTACCCCGGATATCATTGCTGATATTTTTCTCGGAGAGATAACGAACTGGAATGATCCGCGCGTTAAAGAAGTCAACCCGGCCGCCCCTCTTCCGGACATGCATATTGTTGTGGTGCATCGCTCGGACGGAAGTGGCACAACCTTTATTTTTAGCGACTATTTAACCAAGGTAAGCAGTGCGTGGAGAGAAAAAATAGGCGCGGGTAAATCCCTTAATTGGCTTGTCGGCCTTGGGGCAAAAGGGAACGCGGGCGTGGCAGGCTTAGTTAAGCAGGTGCCCGGTTCTGTCGGCTATATCGAACTCGTTTATGCGTTGCAGAATAAGATGCCGGTATCTATTGTCAGGAACAGGTCGGGGAATTTTATTACGCCGAACATGACCTCGGTGAGTCGCGCAGCGGATATAGATTTGCCGGATCATACGCGGGTTTCCATTACCGACACCGATGCCAAAGAGGGGTACACCAGAATCAGCTTT
>JAUWMN010000006.1 GCA_030613165.1 Desulfobacterales bacterium | reverse complement strand
GGCCGACTCCGAGACCGCCGATTGCAGGGACATAATGGGGTTTTATCGGAATCTTTTTAAAGATTCGATCACGGCACCCATAAAACAATTTTATGTAGAGAATACCAAGTGGGGCGCAGATCAGACCGAGAATGGTGTAAAAAATCATTTCAAGGGGATTGGTAAATTCAAAAACCGGTGTCTCAAAGATCGGCTGGTGTCCAAAGACATGGGTAAAAATAATATACGCCATGACCGAGGAAATAATACACGGTATAATCGCTTCGGTCTCAAGGTCTTCTTTATAAAGGATTTCTATACTGGTGATGGCGCCGCCGAGAGGGGCGCGGAATATCGCTCCCAGCCCGCCGGCCGTGCCTGCCAAGAGAAGGAGGCGTCGCTCCTTGGGACTCAGGTGAAAGACCCTTCCCACCCACGAGCCGAATCCCGCGCCGATCTGGGCTATCGGACCTTCACGCCCCGCGCTTCCCCCGCTTGCAAGGGTAATAATCGAAGCAATCGCTTTGACAAAAGGAACGCGGCCACGGATCTGCCCCTCTTTATTATGAAAGGCATCGAGCATGGCATCAATGCCGTGCCCTTCAGCTTCCGGCGCAAAGGTATATACAATAAGCCCGGATATGAGTCCGCCTACAGCAGGAAGCAAAAAGAGTACCCACGGTCTGGGACTGTTCTCAACATGAAGGGTGACAAGCCGTTCACCCGCGGCTTCCGGTATGGAAAAACCGCCCAAGATCTCGAACAAAAAGAATTTTAGCCAGGAAAGACCATAGAAAAACAGAATCGCCCCTATTGCGGAAACAACGCCAATAATCGAACCGAAAAAGATCCACTTTGGGATATCTTCTGTTCTTAACCTACCTAAAACCTTGGCTATTTTAGCTGAAAAGGCTTCCATGGCCCCTCGGGGGTTTAGAGGAGAGCTTTGCATAACTGCCATTTTCCCGTGATGCGGCGTCAGGCTTCAAAAGTTAATCCTCGAAATACCCAATGTATTCCTCCGGTTAACTTTTTCGCCTTCCTTGCCTGACGAAAAAATGTCGCATTATGCAAAGCTCTCTTGGAGAATTTTAGCTTTATACGCTATGTCCACCAGAAACGGTAGCTTTTGTCCCAAGACAAGGCCGCACAAAGGTTTCTATCCCGCCTGGGCGGGACGGAGAACGCAGTATTGGGGCAAAAGCTACCGTTTCTGGTGGATATAGTTAGTGGCGAAAGCGCTCTACAAGGGCCTTATTATATGCTGCGAGAATATCCCTTTTAGACAGGATGCCCACAAGCTTTTTAGGATCATTGTTCTCGACTACCGGAAGCCGGGCGATTTGTCGGTAAGACATCTTTTCATTAGCGTCATAAAGACTTTCATCTGAAAAAACGGTGATTGTCTCTTCGGTGGCAATGTCTTTTACAATGATCAGATTTTCTGCTGCCTCTTCGAGGAGAATGGAACGAAAATCTTGAAGAGAAATGATTCCGGCAAGGTGGTTGTTCTCATTCACCACAGGAAAACAGGAGAACTTACTCTCAGAAAATACACCCCTAAGCCTTCGCAGAGACATACTCTCTGGTACGACCTGCACATTACTGCTCATGGACTCTCTTACCTTGATCGACTTCATAACCTGAATTTCTTTTCCCTCATGTAAATCAATACCCTCTCGGACAAGCTGAAATGTGTCGATCGATTCCTTTTGCAGACCGCGAGAAACAAGAGTGCCGACCACACAGGCAAACATTACCGGAAGCACGATTTCATGCTGGTTGGTCATTTCAAAGATCAAAAAAATCGAGGTAATCGCGGCATGGGTGGTGGCAGCTAAAAAGGCGCCCATCCCCACTATGGCGTAAATGTTCGGATTTGAAACAAGCTGGGGGAACAGTTGGTTGGCTATAGCGCCAAATCCCCCCCCGGCGACTGCGCCGACATAAAGAGCCGGCGCAAAGATCCCGCCGGCCCCGCCTGATCCGAGGGTAATCGAAGTCGCAAGCATCTTAAAAAAGATCAACGCCAACATCAGCGACCAGACCATATTGCCGGTCAATATTTCCTGAATAACATTATAGCCGTTCCCCAACACCTGCGGAAAGGCTATGGCAATCAATCCAATCAGAAAAGCGCCCATTACCGGTTTCAGATGTATGCTTACCTTGATTCGATCGAAAACATCCTTGGTCCCATAAAACATCTTGATAAACAGAGGGGCCAGCAGACCAACAAACGCACCCAGTAAAATATACAACCCAAGCTCCCACCCGGGCACGCCATGATAGACCGGCAAAACAAAAACAGGCACGTTTCCCTGAAGCATACGCGATACTACAGCTCCCGCGCCGGAGGCGATTACTACAGGAATAAAGTTGGTAAGCTCAAAGTCGCCCAACAGAATAATCTCATGCGCAAAAAAGACCCCGGCAATAGGCGCGTTAAACGTGGCGGCAATCCCAGCCGCAGCCCCGCATGCAATTAGGGTTTTTAACCTCGCTTCCGGCATCTTAAAGAATTGCCCGAATACCGATCCTATGGTTCCGCCGATTTGAGCGATCGGCCCTTCCTGGCCCGCGCTGCCACCCGTGCCAAGCGTGATGCCGGCCGCCAATACCTTGGCCAAGATATTCCGCGCCCTTATAATGCCCCCCTGGATATTGACTCGCTGGAGAAAGTAAGGAAACCCGAAACCGTAAACACGGCCCGGTTTAAACAACAAGGCCAATGGGACAAGGAGTATTCCGCCAATCATGGGAAGGAGCGGAGTATACAGTCTATACCAACCCCCTTTTGATATCTGGAACAGATCCCACCCCTTAAGGAAGATATACTGATGGGTTAGCTCTATACACTCCCGAAAGATAAAGTTTCCGATACCTGCCAGCATACCTATAACCAGGGCCAGAAATATTAAAAAGCTATACCCTGATATACTTAGCCGCTCTGTCCAATTAATGATCTTATTGTAGACTTTCCTGTGCATTCCTTAAAACATTTCCTTTTCTCTCACGAATCTCTTTCAAGCTTTTCTCAAGATCTTTCATTTCTTTTCCGAATGCTTCCCATTCCGATTTTCTGAAAGACCGCTTCATTCGCTCAAGTTGATCAAGGGCCTTAGAAACAGGCTCGTCGTTTCCCTCTTTGTAAATTTCTGAGGTGTACCCGGCAAATATGGCATTCACGGCCTCATCCAGAGTTTCTCTCATCGCTAATTTATCTCCAAATGCTACAATGATCCGCTTAAGCTCCGGGAGCTCCTGACTGGTTGCCAAAATATAGACAGGCTTCACATACAGGAGGGACTTTTTTAACGGTATCACTAAAAGATCCCCCCGGATTACCTTTGAACCGAGTTGTCCCCATAGGGTAAAGAGCTCTGAAATACTTGGCTCCTGATCGATACGCGCTTCTATCTGCATCGGGCCGAAGATCAGTTTTTCCTTTGGAAACTTGTAAAGGACTAACTCGCCATAATTGGGATAGTCGCATCGCGCGCACATCCAGGAAATCATATTCGGCTTATCTTTTGGAGTAAACGGTATCATGTAGACAAACTCCTCTTTTTTGCCGTCAGGGAGCTTGATTATGACATAATAACCGGTCATCGCTATATCGGACGACCCATAAATCTCGTGCGGTCGCGCCCACAGGTCCTCCTGATTGTAGAAAACCTCCACGTCGGTCATGTGATATTTTTTCAGCATCTTGGCCTGGATCAAAAAGAGATCTTTCGGGTAACGTATATGACTTTTTAGCCCGTCCGGCATTTTCTCTCCGTCTTTTAACAGGCCAGGAAAGGCGGCCCGGTACGATTTTAAGACCGGGTCAGCGGAATCAAACGCATAAAAATCAACATTGCCATTATAGGCGTCCACCACAACCTTTACAGAGTTCTTTATGTAGTTCACATCACGGGAAAAGAAGATATCTTTAGAAAACGAAAAAGAGATCCCCTCGTATTCTTTTTTACGTCTTTCTTCCAATGCATACGGTTCTGAATAGGGGTAATAACAACTGGTGGTATAGGCATCAATAATCCAAAAAAGTCGTCCCTCTTCCAGCACTAAGTATGGATCACTATCGAAGCTCAAGAACGGGGCCACACGGGTTACCCGCTTTTGGATCTCTCGATAGATCATTATCCTGCTTTCCGGAAGAAGGTATTCTGAAAGCGGGATATTTATGTCAAAAAACTTCAGAGAAAAGGCCAACTTCTTTATAAACGAATCGAGCGCCACACCACCGCTGCCTCGATATGTCGTGTATATATTGGCGTCTCCTTTTGGATAATCAAACTCCTTTGTTGCGGTATTCACGATAACGAAATCATCCGTTTTTTCGGAATAATAGAGCTCCGGTCTCTTTACTGTAAGGCCCACAGATGAGGCCGGAGGTATATCCTTTACAAAAAATGCGGGGAGACCCTCGGTGGAAACCTGGTTTGCCGGACTCATGCAGATACCATGTCCGTGTGTATAAAGGAGATGTTTGTTGATCCATGTCTTGGCTCTATGCGGAAGATTGTCTATGTTGAGCTCGCGGGGACTGAGCATAACCTGCACATAGTCTTTGCCGACCTGGTAACGATCAACATCCACATTTAGAAAGGAGTAGTAGAGACGAATTTCTTGAAGATCGATATATGTCTTTTTTAAAGGACGCTTGTCCCATATCTTGATGTTCTTTATAGTAGAGCGGCAGTCCTTGATATCATCGGTGCTCAGATGTTCTACTACCGGGTAATTCTCACTTCTTATCAGATCGAGTCCGTAAGCCCTTCCCGTAGCCTCTATATTGTGCCGGATATAAGGTCTCTCCTTTTCCAGCTCAGTCGGTTCCACCACAAGTTCTTGCAACAGGGCAGGGTAGATAAGCTGTAGGGTTACAACAGCAATACCCCACATAGACACGGCAAGAAAAGGAAGGCGCCCTCCTTTTCTAAAGAGAGCAACCACACAGATGATAGCAGTTAAAACAACTATTACGAGCAATGCTTTGTAGGCAACTATATCTCCGTGAACATTAGCGTATCGCGCCCCGAAAACAAACCCATCCGAGGAATAAAGGGTCTCAAGCATGTCGAGGCGGTATCCCCACGCTTTAATCCCCAAAAGCACTGCAAAGATGATAAAAAGATGTATTCGCGCTGATTTCGTGGCCTTCGGACGGCCTCGCAATAGACCAATGTTGCGGTTTAATATATATACAAAAAAGGTAAGCCCAATTACCGTAACAAACCCATAAAACGCGAGGGCCTGGAAGAGTCTAAGGGATGGATAGGAAAAGATATAAAATCCGAGATCCTTGCTAAATATCGGGTCATATAATCCGAATTTTTGTGGGTGAAGATATCGGAGGATCGTATCCCAGTGGTTAAAGCCTATGCCACCGGCAATGAAGGCAAACACAAACAGTGTCACCCACAAACCTATGCGTATATGCGCCGTCTGAATATTAAGGTTTTTTGCGTCAAACAACCTGACTTCGGAATCTGTAAGCGCTCCGGCCCGGTCCCCCTGTGCCCACGCCAGTTTGACCGAAGCAAAACCAAAAAGGGAAAAAACAAGAGAAAACACCAGGCTGGAAGCAGCTTTTATGCTCAATATCTTTATATAAACCGGCGCATAGTGGATGCTTTCAAACCAAAGCCATTCAGAATATACACTGGCCAACGCCAGACTTATAAGAAGGACTAAAACAGAACCTGTCAATATAATAATAAACTTGGTTTTCATACTTGCCTTTTTCATGTGACGGGTCCTTACATAAAAAACCGGGTGGGGTGGGAGGTTAGACCAAGGGAGACTCAGCTAAGCGCTGATCATACATCTTTCCTATACCATATTCTTTTCTTCTTAAGAATTTTTCTCTTGAAGGACCTATAATCTGCATCTCCGGATGTTCTTTCTGCACCTCCAGTGCAATATTCATCTCTTTGGTGCAACCAGTGCTGAATGTGGCATCCTTTCCTACCCATTCCGGCGGGATCTTCATATCCATTGCCCGAAAGGCTCTCATAATATCGGAATATGTCTGGAAATGCCAAATGTCTATGAAACCGCTCCTCTGTACTCTCTCCCACATATACATGAGATCGTCCGCATCCATTCCAGGTATAAAATGCTCTGAAGGATTGATAATAAAGGTGCTTGAATACTGCTTCTTAAGCAATTCAATATAAACAGACATGATCTTTTTGGCCAAGTCTATTTTTCCGGGAATCGAACCTATAATGCCGCTGTAAAAGATTACCGTCATCCCTTCTTTTTTGGCATTTTCCATTTGCTGGATAATAGCCCCGGCCCTTTCCTCCAGTTCCTCATGTGAAAATCTTACCGCCTTCGGATGCTTCGGTTTGTAGCGGATACAAACTGTTCCGTCTTCTCCCTTAGAAAAATTAAAAATGTCCTGTGTAAATCTAAAATGAGTATCAAAAAACCGTCGGCATTGTTCCTGACCCTTGGTGATCACTGCGTCAACTTCTTTGAATATACGCGCAAATGTTGTTGAAGCCATTAACAGGTTGATTATCTCCTGTGTTCCATCAGAGACCACTATGATATTTTGATCTACTTTCAGAAGCGCTGCAAGATTCTTTTTACTCAACCCCTTATCTTTGACCTCCAGGGCATCGCCAAGTTCGGCATTAAGGCTGGGGTCCTCCTCAACATCGTTAAAGGTTACCTTTTCAAAGAGGGGACCTTCTTTTACAGCGATAATCACCTTATGTCCAAGTTGTGCCAAATGCTTAATAATGGCAAGATCGAATAATACCTCACCTGCTTCATTTGCGAGCCACAGAATCTTCTTCGTTCCTGTATCTTCGCGGACGCTTAAAAATCGTTTGAGGGGTTCGTAACCATTCCCTGACACCGGACGCTTAAATAGATCCATATAATCTGAAAAACCAAAACGGGACAGCCTATCAGTTTCCCAGAGTTTGTTTTCAGTGGAGAGAGAGATAAGGCGTTGGAGTTTTAAGAAGTCCATCTGTTCTTTAAGAGCTCCAAGGTTGTCGGAACGGGATAGGCTGGAAAAATCAGCCAAAAAGTCGATGGCCTCGTTAAATGCCTCGGATTGAAGAGCAGTTAGGGTCTTCCTGTTCCGTTCCTCTTTTTCACTTCTGCAGGGATCCTCTATCTGAGTGCGGTCAAGGTATATTTTTAAAAGGCGTTTTTCAAGCCGCGACGGAATCATTATCCCTTCTCGTGTCTCGTGCTTGTATTTGATTGTAATCAACGCCGTTATATAGTCCCTCGCCTTTTTATCTTCTATCTGACGTTCGATCAGCCGCAAGATCTTTCGAAAGACCTTATCATACTCCGCCTCTATTAGAGGGGTCTTTTCCTGTTTCATGATCATGCCGAACGTATGATCTGAGCACGGATAAAACCTCTCGTTATCTTCAATATAGACCATAAACCGTATCTGTTCAGGGGAGGCGACATGGTCCGGAAAAGCGTAATAATCGAGGTGATTTTCTATGAAACAAGTAGTATACCACGCGTCTTTTTCAGGATCCACCCCTGTCTTATAGGTGAATTCCGGATTATACCGCCCTTGATTTTCGTTAAAAAAAGTACCCATTACTCCAAAGCAGTCCTTTTATGAGAACTTTATTGAAAGACATGCATTGCGCCTATAACATGTTTTAATCTTATAAAATTTAGCAGGTGGGGCTTACAGTGTCAAGAAGAGACCTTTGCATAACTGCCATTTCCTCGTGATGCGGCGTCAGGATTTCACTTCGCTCAACTTGCCTGACGGGCACGCAGTGAAGCGTCAGCGCTCATAATGTCGCGTTATGCAAAGGTCTCAAGAAAAAGGCTGTTTCGGTGGAAAGGGTCTTTTTGCGGGATCATCGATCTTGGTCGTCTCTTCCAGGTCAACAATTAATTCGATTTTTTTTGGCGTATCAATTCTTTTTAACCTTAATGTAGAGATCATACCCATAAATACCTGCTTGAACATTTCTTTAACAAAGTGATTTAATGGTATTTTCCGATCGTTTATCCTTAACGCAACCCGGGAAGGTCTGCGTTTTTTTTGAACGACTTTTTCAATGATGAACTCACAAATCAGGCCTGCATCATTCACGTCAAATACCGGAAGATCGATGTCGTGCTGTGTATCAGAAGCAACAGCAACAAGATGGTCTTTCTTTCCGCACAAGAGTTGTTCTTGACGTGCTTTTCTAAAAACCTCTATTTTGGGTATCTTCTCTTTTTTGTAGCCCTCAACAATAATGATATCCACATCATCCAAATAAAGGTCACAAAGTCTGTTAAGACTTATTTCCTCATCAAAGTGTTTTATCAATGCCATCTTATGTGCCGAAGAAATTATTACATCGCAGGCTCCTGCCTTCGCATAACGCCAAGTATCCTTTCCTTCATGGTCTATCTCAAAATCATGGGATCCGTGTTTTATAGCAGCAACCCGGTGTCCTTTTTTGAGAAACTCCGAAATCAGCTCTTCAATGAGAGTTGTTTTTCCCACACCCGACCTTCCCACAATCGCTATAATCGGCTGCATGGAAAAAGATCCCTTTCTTTTTGCAAGAGATATGAAAAACACACCCCTAAATCCCCTCTTATTAGAGGGGACTTGAGAAATTCCCCTCTTGAGAGGGGTGGACGCGGAGCGGACGGGGTGTATACAGCCTTCTCTATCATATTTTTTGAATTTATTAACCTAAGAGGCCGTTTCAAAATGTTCAATTTTGTCTAAGGTCAAGAAAGGCGAAGATTTTAGCCGCAGGAATACTTGAAGTATTTCGAGGACTTAAATCTGAGCCTGGCGCAGAGATTGGGCAAAAGGGGACGTTTTGAAACGGCATCCTAAGATTATATACCACTTGTAATCCATTTTCTTATAGCGGGTATCTGTCTCATAGTCCATTCATCGGATATTCTCTGTTTTATGAATCGCTTAAAAAGTGTATCAATAACATTTATGCACTCTTCATAAAGAAATATTTTCTCAAGGATTGCTCCTTCAAAGTCATCTTTCTTTTCTACTTTCCCGGTCTTGGGCGTTTTAAAAGAACTAAACGTGAAGCTCTCTCCGTTCAAACCAAAGCTCCACTCATTATCATTAATCTTGAGCCTGAAATTCATCTCCCGGACAAGCATCCTTTTTTTAAGCGATATCCTGGCCTCTTTAAGATCTGCGTCTTCCCCGAGAATGGTCACAGTCTCAGGTTTTGCGCTGTCAACCAACTCCATGACAACCTTATCACCTGGAACAAGTGAAACAGTATCTTGATCCGACAACTCTATGGAGCCCCCTGTTTTTTCCGTTAGAAACCACAGCCAGGTAAGAAATTCGAAACCAAGGAATCTATATCTCTTGAGCAATATTGATATATCAAGCATTTATTACATCCTCACAGCAGGATTGACGGTTTTGTATTAAGTTTTTTGGTGAGCGTATCTTGGTCTTATCATCTGTCATTTATCATCTATCATTGGGCATTTATCATTAAAAAAAATGACAGATGACAAATGTGAAATGATCAATGCTAAACGAGAGTCTTGTCAAGTGACAAATCAAGCGAACCAAAGACTTTTTACGAACTCGTCAGCCCCGTATATGTTATTTTTTGAAGTCTGTCTCTATCATCCTCTGAAAGACCCGCCGAAAGGTCCCCAAGAGTAAAAGGAAACATCCTTATCAGCCTAAGACCAAAAGATTGTAAAAAAAGGCTCTCAAACTCTTCGCTTACAGACTTTGATGAAGAGAAAAACCACAACCAGGCATGCTCGTAGTGCCAGACAACGTCATACTGGTTCGGCGTTGCCGGTATTCTTAACAATAAAACGTTTTTTACCCGTTCTTTTATTTCTTTCTTTTCGTTTTTTGAAAGGTACTCGCGACCTGTGTCAGCGAGTCTTCTTGCTGTCTCAATTTCATAATTCTTTTTAACTACTTTTGAGGGGACCTTTTTTGTATCAACCCTAAAAGAAAATACCAAGTATTCGCCTACCATAAATGAAGAATCATCGAACTGCGGCGCAAACGGCGTCTGAAAAGATGTCCAGCCGCATACCTTCTCACATGGATCTTTATCTATTTCTTGTATGGTATCTCTCTTTAGAGAATCTCGGGTGGTATCAATAAAAGGATCCGGAACGCTTCCCTCAACCCTATATCGCACAACAGCGCTTGAGGAGGACAACAACCCCATTTTTTACTCCTTCCTTACTTCAGAACTCCTGCAATCTCCTGTGTAACCTTCTGAACCTTATTCAAGACCAGATCTTTTACCTCTATTTTTCAAACATGGCAAGGAAAAGTTTATCTTTAATATATTCCTAAAATAACCGATAAGATGATTGTTTATTTAAAAAAACAACAGACAGGGGGTATTGTGAAAATGGACGGTACTGTGAAAACCAACGAAATATTAATCGTAGACGACAATGAAAGCTTGCTAACGGCCCTAAACCGCCTGTTGAGCGCTTATTTTAAGGAACGAGATGTTCATAATTATAAGATATTAACAGCGACTTCTGCTGATGAGGCAGTAACCATCTTAGAAAAGAATACCTCTATACCTATAGTCATTTCTGATATTATGATGCCCGGAATAGATGGTTTGGATTTTCTAAGGTATATTACCCATGATCTCCGCCGAGGGATTCAGGTCGTTATGATTACAGGCCAGAGCAATATGGGAAAGGCTGTTGATTCTTTTAGAAACGGGGCAGCTGAATATATTACCAAGCCGTTTGATGTATCAACTCTCTATGAAATTATGGACAGGACTCTTGCTCGACTGGAAAATTGGGCGAAAATAATAAAAGGTGCTGTTGGTTCGGCCTAAGCCCCATGGCAACAAAATACTCTTTATAAACCATATCCCTCCTGTCTTTTTGGAAGCGTGACAATAAAGCGAGTAAACGGCTTTCCTTTCGTTCCTTTTCTGCTAATAAGCCTTATGGTTCCTGTGTGATTCTCGACAATCTGTTTTGCGAGAGGAAGACCCAGCCCGGTCCCCTTGTCCTCTTTTCCAACTATCTTGTAAAAAAAATCGAATATTTCTGTTCTGTGATGTTTTGGTATAAACGTATCGCTTCTCACACTAAAAGAGACGGTATCTTTCTCCTCTGTTGCATGAATGGTAACCCGGCTGTTTTCAGGGGAAAAATTAATCCCGTTATACAGGAGATTGTTTAAGACAGTAAAAATTCCTTGTTTATCCCCCTCGATAAATATATCTTTCCTTTTTTTGTCGTAACTATATATCGTTATATTCTTTATTTCAGCCAACGGCTCAATTTTTGAGATTATATCTTCTATCACCGAAGACAAACTAAACGCTGAAATAGTCATTTTGTATTCCGGATCTGTCATTTTCAAAAATCTAATAAAATCGTTTATACTTTCTTCTATTCTATATTCTTCTTTCGCTACTATTTTCGAATACTTAAACAGCTTATCCAGGTATGCGTTTCTCTGTTCAGTTTTTATTGTAGTATAGAGCTTTTCTATAATTCCTGGAAATTTTTTCGTAAAACCACCGATAACGGTTAACGGATTTCTAAGTTCGTGGACCAATACATCCAACACTTTTATGCGCTCTTGCTGGATCAAGATTAGTCGGTCTCTCATCCGTCGATACTCGTTAAAAAACTCTGCTCGAGCGATTGCCTGCCCGATTAGTTCTGCCATTTCCACTGAATAAAGGAACTTCTCCGGAGAAATTCTTTTCCTGGTTGCCCCGGCCCCGGAATCAATAACCATAACTCCATGTTTTTTTTCTACCGAAACGTTAACATCCTTATATTTAATTGGAATAACGGCCTTAATTTTTATCTTGTTCTTTAGTGTATGATTAAATTCTTCTATTTCAGCTTCTTTGGTAATATTGATCGGTTCCCCTTTTTCAAAAACCTTCCAAACAATGCTGGTCCTCAGAACAACAATCCCCTTGTGGAGTTCTCTTTTGTAATCTCCTGCCCATTGTTCAATAACCAGATCTCCCCGATCGTCAACAAGATAGATCCGCACTCTCTTTTTTAATCGATCAGAAATAAATGAAATACTTTTAGCAACAAGAACATCTACGTCAAAATTAAGATTTATTAGTCTCGATATTTCGAGGAAGTCTCTATGCTTCTTTAAACAAAAATTATATTCTGTTTTATTTGATGGCATCTTTTATTTCTCGCTGTTTTGCTTCATGGTCCTTAACCGAGCCAATTCCCATACATAATCATAGAGGTGGAGCCCTTTGCTTGAAGCGATTATCTCACCATCTTCCACACCTATCTCTCCGGCCATATATTCTTTTAAAATTTGAATCGCGCCTAAGTTTGCGGGAAATCCATTCCAAAGATCCCACGATCTAAAATAGACTATAAAATGAAGTTTTCCATCGCGAATGCGTGTATCAATACCGCGAAGACAGGGCGGATCAGAAAGATAGATTGAGTTTGTATCTCCGACAGCCATGTATGCCTGGTTGGTGCCGAACCCATCTTCTTTATACATTCTTATGACTTCGACAATCTGTTGCTCTAAATATTGCCCATATGTATACTCTTCTTTGGGGGATTTTTTACTCGTCATAAGATATGGTAAATATTGTTCAATATATCCTTCTTCTACAGGGTTGGGGATTCCAAGATGCTCCGGAATATCCGGAATCAACGGCCTGACACCTGGATATCTAATATGTACGGTAACATAGTCAAATTCGAGTCGCTTTTGGCCTTTAAAACTTCCACGATCAATCACATATTTGTGACCCTGTTCAATTATGGCATAGACGCTTTGAAACCAAGCATCAGGAAGATCTCTTGCCTCAATGGTAATTAAATTCATGACGTAAATTTTTCTTTAATCAGTTTTTTCTATACATCGAGAAAATTGACTTCCATTGCATGCGTTTTAATAAACTCTTTTCTTGGAGCCACGTCATCTCCCATAAGGATGGTAAATATATCATCCGCGGCAATGGCGTCTTCTGTTTTTACTTTTAATAGTCTTCTGCTGTCAGGATCCATTGTGGTCTCCCACAACTGGTCCGGATTCATTTCTCCAAGTCCTTTATATCGCTGAATTGATAATCCCTTCTTTCCTTCTTCCATAAGCTGTTCCAGCAATTCTTCTTTTGATTTAACTGAAAATGATTCTTTATTCTCAACGCTTATGGTAAATGGTGGAAAATCTAACGACAATATATATGTTCCCAATTCATACGCCTTTTGAAAATCTGTAGAAGCCAGCAAGGACCAGCCAATCTTATTAATATGACCATGAGCCTCTTTGATATGTAGTTCAAATAGACCATGTTCTTTATCTTCTATAAGCGCATCAACCTTAAAATCGTTATTTATCATTTCTTGTCTAAGCTTGTATACTTTTTCTTTATCTTTTAGAAAACTCTTTTTGCAACAGCCGCTTTTTATTAAAATTTCGATCAGCTTTCTGTTAAAACCTCTTTTTTCAAGTCTTGTTAACGTCTGCTTATAATCTACCATCTTCCCGACAAACATATATAATTTTTGATTACTTAATTTTTCTTTCTTTTTTTCGATTTGTACTGTTATCTTCTTGGAAATTCGGTTCATTATATAAATATTAAATTCTTCTTCATCCTTAATATAAATGGCCTTTTTTTTGTTCCCTATCCTAAATAATGGTGGTTGAGCTATGTAAAGATGTCCTTTCTCAACAAGATCCGTCATCTGTCTATAAAAAAAGGTGAGAAGAAGCGTGCGTATGTGGGATCCATCTACATCGGCATCAGTCATTATTATGACCTTTTTATAACGAAGCTTTTCTATATTGTATTCTTCTTTTCCTATTCCGGTTCCAAGAGCAGTAATCATAATCTTAATTTCTTCACTATTGAGCATCTTGTCATATCTTGCTTTCTCTACATTTAATATTTTTCCCTTTAGTGGAAGTATGGCCTGATTTTTTCTGTCCCTTCCCTGTTTCGCGGAACCGCCCGCAGAATCACCTTCTACAAGAAATATTTCTCTTTTTTCCGGATCTCTTTCTTGACAATCAGCCAATTTTCCGGGAAGCGCGGCGTCCATTAAAGAACCTGTTTTTCTTGCCATATCTTTGGCCCGCCTGGCCGCATCTCTGGCCCTGGCCGCATCAACCGCCTTTATTATTATTCTTTTTGCGACAGAGGGATTTTCTTCCAAAAAAGCAGCTAACTTTTCATTTACAATCGCTTCAACAAGACCCTTTATTTCAGTGTTTCCTAATTTTGTCTTAGTTTGCCCTTCAAACTGTGGCTCTCGAAGTCTTATATTAATAATTGCAGCCAACCCTTCTCTTACATCATCACCACTCACCTTTTCCTGTATATTTTTGGGAAGGTTGCTGGTGGCTACGTATTGATTTATTGTTCTTGTTAGCGCTGACTTAAAACCTACTAAATGAAAACCACCCTCTTTTGTATTAATATTATTCGCAAAAGAGAATATTTTCTCTTGATATGTATCATTGTACTGCATGGCGACCTCTACAAAAGTACCATTTTTTTCGCCATACATATATATCGGTTTTTTATGGATTGCTGTTTTATTTCTATTTAGATATTCAACAAATGATACAATTCCACCTTTATAAAAGAATTCTTTCTCCGTATCTGTTCTCTCATCTCTTATAACAATTCTAACACCCTTATTTAAGAAAGAGAGCTCTCTCATTCTTTGAGAAATGATGTCAAAATTGAATTCGCTGACAGTAAATATATCTTCATCCGGCAGAAACGTTATTTTGGTTCCATTTTTTTTGGTCTTTTCTAGTACCTCCACCGAAGAAGTAGGAGCCCCTCGAGAATACGTCTGCCGGTAAACATTTCCATCTGTTTTTATTTCTACCTCAAGAGATGATGAAAGGGCATTGACTACGGATACGCCTACACCATGCAA
>JAUWMN010000111.1 GCA_030613165.1 Desulfobacterales bacterium | reverse complement strand
CCATATCCTCTCTTTTGAAGTAGAATCGTAGGGTAAAGTTTTAAATTCCAGGTTAGAGACAAGCGCTACCATGGCTTTGATAACAGCAGTGACTTTCGGGATCTGTTGCAGGCAGATGGATACCAGCTTGCGAGTATACAGTCGATCTTGTGGATATTTTCCACATAATTGTGCTGTACCCAAAACAGACTGGTTGGCGTTGTTAATATAATGTGCCATTGTTGTCAAAGTACGCCTGACACCCTCAATGGTGGCATTTTTTTTTGCGTCGTCTACAAGTTCTTCCAACAACTTTCTGGTCCTCAAATGCGCTGCCAACCGTGAGCGAAGCTCTGCCAACTCAAAGGGTTTGCATAGATAATCGTCCGCGCCGGCGGTAAATCCTTCAACTCTGTCTGTAAGCTCCGTTTTGCCCGTAACCAGTATTATCGGTACATACTTGTTCGCTTCATCCGATTTTATGCGTCGACACACCTCTATCCCGTTCATTCCGGGCATGGAAATATCAAGCAATATAATATCAGGCCGATGTTTACTGACAGCAGCCAGCGCCTCTTCTCCGCTCTCTGCTGTACTAATCTTATAATTCGCTTTTTCAAGGTTCGATTTGATTAACCGCAGAATGCTGGCGTCATCATCTACCACGAGGACCCTATGTGTCTTGTCTTCCTGCATACAGCCTCCGCACATTATGGACTGAAGGGGCAGTTTCAAAAAGTCTTGAGTTTGATAAAGGATGGCTAAGTAAAAAGGTCAATATACAAGGCGTAGTAGCTTTTCAGGTATGAAGGCATACATAAGGTATGTCGAATGCCTGAAAAACTACTACAACGCAGTAGATTGACCTTTTTACGACGCCATCAATTTTGAACATTTTGAAACTACCTCCAAGATTACTTTTTGTCCCTATCCCTTCTCGGCGTAACCTTAAGCTCCAAGGTTTCCCCGCCTCTTTTTATTTGAAAAAGATGGGTGGGAGGGGCCTCTGAATCGAGTACGACATCGTGGATATCCGACACCGAAGATACGGGCCGGCCGTCTATAGAAATGAGAATATCATTCTCCCGGATGCCTGCGGACTCAGCAGGGCTTTCAGGCATTACTCCTTCGATAAGGAGCCCTTCGCCCTCTGTGACAGGTTTTATCCTGATACCTATGAGTGGATGCCTGGGCATCTTTGTTTCTTTGGTTACCCAGATGTAATCGGCTGTTGCTTCCTTTACTGTATCACCCACAGAAACAGGCATTACAGTCATATAAGAGGCAGTTACCCGTCTTTGAACGCGCTCTGGAATCCCGAATTTTTCTATATGCCCATTTCCGGCAAATATGACTATTGGTGAGCCCTCTTGATCACTGTTGACAATCTCTGCCACAGACGCTGCCATTGAATCATCCCATACGCATTGGGCTTCGTAGAAGTTGTCAAAGCCATGCAGGTCGTCCGTGTTGTGTTCGGCAAACCGTTCTTCTACAAACGCACGGTGTTCCGGATCAGACAGATCAATATCTTTGGCGATCTGGCTTTTTTCGTCTTCTGCAAGGGAGGCAAGACCTTGAGTCGCGACCTTTCTAACAATTTTGTGAGGGACATTAAGGGCTGTAAGACCTATACGGTTCTCTCTGATGAAGTGAAGAATCTTACGGTACAAGCTGAAATCGTACGACCAGTTCTCTTTCCAATTTACTTTTTTGAGAAAGGTCTCCTCGGTAAATCCGCCGGTACTCCACCGGTCTAAAGGCGGCTGATCGGAACGTTCGAACATCTCCATCCCCACACGAACCGATCGATTCTTTTCAAAGATCCCTTGCAGAACCATAAGCTGTATATCATGATGTTCGCGATTTATATGTGTTTCGCCTACGTAAATAATACGGGCCCGATGCAGATCTTCCATCATCTCTTCGAAGGAGACTACCTGACCTGTGCTCATCCGGACGATCTCTCCCTTCACAAATGGACGGGGATTTCCTTCAACAATTACAAATGAAGGAGGCGCCTTTTTATGTGATGCTGTTGGAAAGTGCGCGCATCCCCCAAAAAGGATTGTGAGGCCCAGAACCGGAATGACAAGCCGGCGAGTCCTGATCCACTTAAAATGATTACGTCTTATTTTGTATCTCATCATAAACCTGCCCTAATATTTTTTATACCTAAGTTGAGCTATTTTTGAGAAAGAGATGTGCCAATATCTTGATGTAGTCCCGCCTATCTGGGCGGGACGAAAACCGCAGGCATACCCGTGGATATGTCGAGGATTTTCGCAAGCCCTTGATGCGCAAGAGATTGGTGCAGATCGAGTCAAAAATCGCTCAATTTAGGTTATAATATCTTACTGCAAAGATGCAACGAGTGCAAAGTTTAAAAAAATAAATGTCAACACTTGTCGCCGAGATGGCCATCCCAGTTAATTGCCTTGGAGGCTGTCCGAGCATTTGGGCCGTTTCTCACGCTTTGCAGTAGGATCAGAATTCTCGGACAGCCTCCTTGAACGTCTTGTGAAGAAGGTGATCGTCGTCAACAACATGAAATATCAAATTAGAAAAAACCTTACGGGCAATTTCCCGAACCGGATCGAGGGGGATAACATCATCCTTGTTTCCATGATAGATAATAACTGGAACATCTATAGCCTCTGAATCGGGGAGTTTGTATTCTCTGAAACAGAGGGCCGGGGCAAGAAGGACAAGTTTTCGGACCCTTTCAGGATGTTTGAGGGCAAACAGCGCCCCCATAAGCCCGCCAAAACTTGAACCGATCAGTAAAAAGTTTTTTTTATTACTAAGAATGGTAGTTAAGCGGGCCATACGTTCATCGAGATCTCCCTTAAAGTCCGGTACTATCATTTCAGGATATCGTTCCTTGAAAAAAAGGGCCTTCGTCCCTTTGCTGCTGCTTTCAAGACCGTGTAAGAATATCTTTGTAGTGTTCTGCATAAAGGCGTTCAAAAACTTACTAAGTACGAAATACTATATCAGTTTAATTGAGAAACCCTGGTCCTCTGGGTGTGGATTCTTTACTTTGGTCTCTTAATCTGTTTCAGGGCTTTCTCTTGCGTCTCTGTTTGCAATGCTTCGAGTAAGTCGCTTTTATCTACTCGATACGGTTGCGGATCGTTTAGTTTTTTAATTGAGTCGGGAAGCTTGCTCACCTGCTCTAAGCATCGCTTGCGGATCTGTTCCAACGAGTCATACCGCACTATTTTGCCGTCTTTCATAACCGGTTCCAGTAGTGGCACACCCCCCTCGGAGCCGGTTTCAGTGTGAAGAGACAGCAGATCATGGTCCATGAATCCGTTTTCCGCATAGTACCGGTAGACCTGCTTTTGCCCGGGAAGCGTGGCCTTGCCCGTACTTAACTTTAGAATCGGACGCCCATCATATTCCACCAGTTTATAGGCTATATCAGCGCTGGGCGCGTCCTCGGATACCCCCATATGAGTACCCACGCCAAAGCCATCTATTGGCGCCCCTTCGGCGAGGAACCGGGTTATCTCGTACTCGTCCAGGCCCCCGCTGGCAAAGATTTTTGTGTCATTGAGACCGAACTCGTCAAGGATTTTTCGGGCCTCCTTGCTCAAAGAGACCATATCGCCGCTATCGAGCCGTATCCCCCGAAGAGCATTCCCTCTCTGCTTCATCTCCACTCCTACCTGCGCCGCCTTGTAAATGCCGGATAGAGTATCGTAGGTGTCAACGACAGCGATGGTGTTCTCAGGAAAAGAATGTGAGAATGCGCGAAAAGAGTCTATCTCCTCCTCAAAGGTGGTAATATAGGAATGGGCCATTGTGCCGACAATCGGGATTCCCCATTGCTTGCCGGCCAAAACAGTGCTGGTTGCATCAAAACCTGCCAGATAACTGGCCCGGGCTACCTGGAGACCGGCGTCATAACCGTGCGTACGCCGCAAAGAGAAATCGACCAGGGTCCGATCTCCCCCTGCAACTCGGCATCGAGCAGCCTTGGATGCAATGGTTGTTTGAAAGTGGATAGCATTGATCACAAAAGTTTCTACCAACTGGGCCTCAACAATGGGGGCGGTTACTTCCAATATCGGTTCGTCTTTAAAAAACAAGGCCCCTTCCGGCACGGCCCGGACATTACCGGTAAATCGGAGATCTTTTAAATAGTCTAAAAAATCTTTTGTAAATAATCCGGTTTTGTGTAGATACTCGATCTCTGTTTCTGTAAAATGAAAATCTTGAAGATAACATAGAACGTCTTCCAGTCCAGCATGGACAAAAAAAGATCTGTTCCGCGGATACTTTCGGATGAACAGGCCGAAGGTAGCAGGGGCAAACATTTTTTCTCGGTAATAGACCTGAGCCATGGTCAGCTCGTAGAGGTCTATAAAGAGGGCAGATCGATTCATGTGTGGTGATGACATAGGTTTCTATATTTCTTGTCTATCTTGGAGCGACATTTTGTAAATGTACAAAGATAGTACCTTAGCTGTCATTCCCGCGAAGGCGGGAATCCAGCTCGCAGCATTTTCTGGATACCCGCCTGCGCGGGTATGACGCATGCAGATGCCAAAATAGCGCATTGTTTTTCACTCAATTTAGAATTAACTGGTGGAGCTTGCGTATGTTCCTTCATTCCTTCAAGGGGAGTCTTAACACATGAGATTTTGCAACAAGTTAGACGGGATCGGTTTATATGTCAAGGAGATATAGTACCTTAGCCCGGTGATTAGAGAAGGAGACAGACTATGAATGACACGCAAGCATTACTTCTTGTTGACCTGCAGAATGATTTTTTTCCACCAGATGGTTCGCTTGCCGTGCCCAATGGGGACCAGATCATTAATGTGGTCAATGAATATATACAAAAATTCCAGGAAAAGGGATTGCCGATCTTTGCTTCCAGAGACTGGCATCCTCCTGAAACAGGGCATTTTACAGACTTCGGAGGACTATGGCCTCATCATTGCGTCCAGAAGACGGAGGGCGCTGAATTTCATCCGCATATACTCCTTCCTGCGGATACTATTATTATGTCAAAAGGAATGGATCCGGAAGTGGACGCCTATTCCGTGTTTCAGGCCTACGGGCCGGAAGGAAAGGATTTTAAGTCTCTTCTTGACACAATGGGAATCAATCACCTTTATGTTGCCGGCCTTGCCACAGACTATTGTGTGAAAGCAACTGTTCTGGATGCCTGTAAAAGGGGCTTTAAAGTAACCCTTCTTTTGGATGGGATACGGGGAGTGGATGTGGAAGTAAATGACTCAGCACGGGCTCTGGATGAAATGTTGCGGACATGCGCAAGTACAGCTACGCTGGACGCCGTATTTCTGGATGGACACTGATCTATCCCTTATCGAGAATTTCCCTCATTTTTACGGACAGCGCCTTTATATTGAACGGCTTCTGAATAAAGCCATCACAGCCTCGTTCCAATATTTCGGTCGCCTCTCCTTCTATGCTGTATCCGCTTGAAAGGAGTACCTTTACGTCGGGATTAATCTCTTTCATTCTGTCATAGGCTTCGCCACCACCCATGTCCGGCATGATCATGTCAAGGATGACCAGATCTATTTTATCTTTGTTTGCTTCATAGATCTCAACGGCCTTCCTGCCGCCTTTGGCCTCGATCACGGTGTATCCTACTTTCTCGAGGATCATGACTCCTATATCTAATACCGGGTTTTCATCGTCTACAAGGAGAATGGTGCCGCTTCCCTCTATAACGTGCTCGGCAAGCTTGATAGCCGCTTTGACTTTTTTGTCTGACGCAGGGAGATAGATGCTGAAGGTTGTACCGCTTCCTTTCGTAGAATCGACACGGATGTATCCGCGATGGCCTTTGATGATTCCATAAGTAGAAGCCAGCCCGAGGCCTGTGCCTCTTCCCATTTCTTTGGTGGTAAAGAATGGTTCAAAGATTCGTTCCTGGGTCTCTTTGTCCATACCTGTGCCTGTGTCGGTTACTGTTAGGAGAACATAGCTGCCGGATCTTGGATTAGGCGCTATGTCTTTTATATCGTTGTGGGTTACATTCATGGTCATTAAGGTAAGCGTTCCTCCACGAGGCATGGCCCCTGAGGCATTTATGTACAGATTCAGCAGGACCTGCTCAATTTGCGACTGGTCAGCCTCTATGCTGGATAAATCCTCAGTTAATTCTCGATGAATAGTGAGCTCTTTATGGGTCCTGCCAAATGTATCAGAGGTTTCTACGACTATCTGGTT
>JAUWMN010000124.1 GCA_030613165.1 Desulfobacterales bacterium | reverse complement strand
ACAATGCAACTATAGTGGGGATGCACGAGGTACATCTCAGTGCGCAAGAGTCAGGAGTAAGCCAAAGTGTGGGAGGAAATATCGGCGGCACAGTTACTGTGAATAGTATACCAATAACCTTTGTGCAGGCATTTCACAGTGGGACCGCAAATCCCTGTGGTTTTATTATATCCTTTGGAAACGAGGTGTTGTATCACGCCGGAGATACCGGCCTGTTCGTCGACATGGCCCTGATAGCCGAACTGTATCATCCGACCATCTTTTTCTGTCCCATCGGTTCCGTATACACGATGGACGCAAAGCAGGCAGTTAAGGCCTTAGAGTTAGTCCGGCCCAGGGTTGTCATTCCCATGCATTTCGGCACATTTCCGGTCTTGGATGATGAAACGAAGTTCCTGGATCTGGTGGGTGACAGCTACCGGGTCGCAGTGTTTAAGCCTGGCGAGACAAAAGAAATTGGTCAAATGGTCGAGTCATTAACATCTGACCATTTCCCCGCTCAACCACTCGACTAAAGTTGCAATCACTCCCCGAACGACGTCTTGACCACCTCGTCCATCTTGTCTACGAAATGAAAATGGAGACTCTTAAGCACCTTCTTGGGGATATCCTCCAGATCTTTTTTGTTCCATTTCGGTATGATCAGGGTTTTTATTCCTCTTCGATGGGCTGCCAGGACCTTCTCTTTAACCCCGCCAACCGGGAGTACTTGACCCCTTAGGGTAATTTCTCCTGTCATGGCGAGATCTTTGATAACCGGCTTCTGCTTCAGCATAGATACGAGCGCGGTGAGCATAGCCACACCAGCAGAGGGACCATCCTTGGGAATCGCTCCTGCCGGAACATGGATATGAATATCATGTTTGGCAAAAAAACCCTCCGGCACTCCCAGGGTCTTCGCGTTGCTCCGTATATAGCTGAGCGCCGCTGTCGCCGACTCCTTCATTACGTCTCCGAGTTGCCCGGTCAGCGTCAGTCCCTGTTTCCCGTTCATCTTGGTCGCCTCTATGTAAAGAAGTTCACCGCCCGCTGGAGTCCATGCCAGGCCTGTAACCACGCCTGGTGTAGAAGTTCTCATTCCTGTCTCAGAGTAAAAGCGAACAGGCCCCAAGAATTTTTGGGGGTCATTTGCCTTGATATGGGTTAGTTCCTTTTTGCCTTCCGCCACCTGGCGCGCAACGCCCCTGCATATGCTTGCGATCTCCCGTTCCAGATTTCTCAGCCCCGCTTCCCGGGTGTATCCTGATATAAGAGCTTTAATCGCCGGAGTACTGAACTTAATATACGCTTTGGTGAGCCCGTGGGCTTCTATTTGTCGCGGTATTAGAAATCGTTTTGCAATCTTTACCTTTTCTTCGTCAGTGTATCCCGGGAGATCCAGGACCTCCATACGATCCCTTAACGCGGGCGGAATAGTGTCGAGTATATTGGCGGTGGTGATAAACATTACCTTGGACAGATCAAAAGCGACATCGAGATAGTGGTCGGAAAAAGAAAAGTTCTGTTCAGGAGCAAGGACTTCCAAAAGGGCCGACGACGGGTCTCCGCGGAAGTCTGCTCCGACCTTGTCGATCTCATCAAGCATAAAGAGAGGATTATTCGAGCCGGCCCTGCGAATCCCCTGAATAATACGTCCTGGAAGGGCCCCAACGTATGTGCGGCGGTGTCCTCTTATTTCCGCCTCATCTCTTACACCTCCTAACGATATCCTGTGGAAATTTCGGCCTAAGGCCCGCGCAATGGAGCGGCCTAGAGAGGTTTTACCCGTTCCAGGAGGCCCCACGAAACAGAGTATGGGCCCTTTTGTGTCGGATTTCAGCTTGCGCACGGCAAGGTATTCTAAAATCCGCTTTTTGACTTTTTCCAATCCATAGTGATCGTCGTCCAAAACTTTCTGCGCCTTCTTAATATCAAGGTTGTCCTTTGTGCTTTCATTCCAAGGAAGCGCGGTAAGCCAGTCCAGGTATGTGGCTGCCACTGTATATTCAGAGGAGGAAGGATGCATTCGAGCTAATCGATTCAGTTCACGATCCGCCTCTTTTTTTGCTTCTTCCGGAAGTCCCTTTTCTTCGATTTTTGTACGGTATTCTTCTGCTTCTACCGACCTTTCGTCCTTTTCACCCAGTTCTTCCTTGATTGTTTTGAGTTGTTGACGAAGATAATATTCCCGCTGACTCTTATCAATGTCCTGTTTTACCTGGGATTGGATCTTTTGGCCGAGCTTTAATATTTGAAGCTCTCGGTTGATGAGATTGTTTACTTTTTGTAGCCGTTTTTTGACGTCGATAGTCTCCAGGATTGATTGTTTTTCTTCCTTGGACAGATTAAGACTTGAGGCGATCAGGTCTGCTAATATACCTGGTTCCTCGATTGACTTGACAAGCGCTCCCAACTCCTTGGGGAGATAAGGGGAAAGCTCCAATACATTCTTAAACAACCCCACCAGGTTGTTCATGAGCGCGTCCACTTCAAGGTTTTTGACCACCGTGTCGGTTAGAGGCTCAATCTTAGCGCGAAGATACGGCTTCTTTTCAATATACTCCATGATTTTAAACCGGCTCAGGCCCTGAACCAGTATCTGAATTCCTTTTTCATCCGACTGGGCCATTCTCAGGATCATCGCGGCTGTCCCGACACTGTACAGATCCCCTGCTTCGTGAGCGCCGGCCGTTTCCTTCTTTTTTGAGACTACGAGGCCGACTATACGGTCTTTGCCCATTGCGTCATCGACCAAACGTTTAGAGTCCTCCTGCCAGACCAACAGGGGTAGCACCATTCGTGGGAAGAGGGTCATGTCAAGAACGGGCAGTATTGATAAGGTTTCAGGGAGCTTGGCTGAAGCAGTACCACTCAGAGGACTACTTTCAGGTTGTTTTTCATTTTTATTCATGATTCGTTTCTCCCAATATTAAAGTAATTCGGACTGTTTATTCTAAAAAGATAACACAAATAGACTCATCAGACACTCAAGCCCCCTCGATTGGGATATTGTGTACCTTAGAGGTACGTTTGGTCATTTTAATGTTTAAAAGTCCATCGTTGTAGGATGCTGTTACTTCATTTACGTCGATTGGAATCGGAAGCATTAGAATTCGTTCAAAGCCGCCGTAAGGGATTTCAGCTAAATGATACTTTAGGACTTCGGGTCTACGGGGTTCCTCCCTTCTGCCGGATATTTTAACGGCGCCGGAGTCTATTTCGACCACAAGGTCTTCCTTTTTTACCCCTGATGCCTCGCAGACAATTACAATCGCATCTTCTGTTTCAAAGATATCCATCTGAGGACGCCAGACCTCTCCGGGGAGAACCGCAAGGAGGGGGTTGACACGTTGAAACATGTCATCTATAGTTTTTTGAATACGGCTGTGCATTTGTCCCAAGTTTTTCCCAAAGCGAATTTTTATGTATTCCATTGGTATCTCCTTAATACAGCTCGTCTTTAATTCTTCTATAAGCTGGGATCATACACATTTGATTAGACTTTTTAATACGAATTTTAAAATAAACTTTAACCCCGGACTAAGTTCTACTATATTATAGAGAAGGAGCCAGTTTCAAAATTGAACATTTTGAAACTGGCTCGAAGGTGTTTGGATTTTAACAAAAGTTGGTTGAAAAAAGACGTGCCAGTCTATTTGTGTACCACATAATACTATTTAAAATCATTTTTGTAAAGGGAATCTACAAGCTGAAAATTACCATTGCACAATTGAATCCCACGATAGGCGACATTGACGGCAACCTTGCAAAGCTAAAGAAAACATTGTCTTTCTCATGCAAGGATTCTCCGGACCTTGTTGTTTTTCCCGAGTTGTTTCTGGTTGGGTACCCTCCCTACGATTTTTTGCAGAATGACCAATTTGTTAAAAAGGCGGAAAGGGAGGTGCAAGAGATCGTTGAGGAATCAACGAAATATCCCCGGACAGGTATATTGTTCGGTACTGTACAACGCACGGGCAAGAAGGTGGGAACAGGGCTCTACAATTCGGCTCTTCTGGTCTGTTGCGGAGAGATCCTGGCAAGCCGGCATAAGTCATTATTGCCCACATATGATGTTTTTGACGAGGCCCGATTTTTTGATTCAGCCCCTAATGTGCAAGTAGTAGAATTCAAAGATGAGATACTTGGTATTTCGATTTGTGAGGACGCATGGAACGATCAGTCCGTGTGGCGTGGGAGATATTATCCCATAGATCCGATGAAGACCTTAGCTGAACAGGGAGCGTCATTATTTATTAATCTTTCAGCATCCCCTTTTCATGCAGAAAAGGAAGAAATTCGTTACAGACTTTTTCAAAATCATGTTCGAAAATATAGTATGCCTCTTCTTTTTGTCAATCAGGTAGGAGGGAATGACGAGCTGATTTTTGACGGAAAAAGTATGTATATAGACAGGAACGGGAAGCCCGCGCTGGTTTTTCCTTCATTTGAGGAGCACATTGAAACCATAGATACCGCTACATTGCATGGCACAGATCCATATGTGCCTGAAGAAAAGATCGAATCTATTTTCAAGGCGCTGGTTTTGGGGATCAAGGATTATATGAGCAAGTGCGGATTTTCAAAGGTGGTTCTCGGCCTTTCCGGAGGGATCGATTCCGCGGTAACCTGTTGTTTGGCCACAGAGGTCGTAGGGAGCAAAAATGTACTGGGGATTTCCATGCCCTCTTTGTATTCTTCAAAAGGGAGTATAGAAGATTCCAAAAAGCTCGCCAAGAACCTTGGAATATCGTTCAAGGTGATACCTGTTTTTGAGATATTCTCTTCCTACTGTGCTACTCTGCAAGAGCATTTCAAGGGAAAGGAGGTCGATGTCACTGAAGAAAATATCCAGGCACGAATTCGTGGGAATTTATTGATGGCTTTTTCCAACAAGTTCGGACATCTTGTTCTCTCAACCGGTAATAAAAGCGAACTGGCAGTGGGCTACTGCACTCTATACGGAGACATGAGCGGCGGGTTGGCGGTTCTTTCCGATGTCCCCAAAACAATGGTCTACAAATTAGCCGATTATATCAACGAACGATCCGAAATCATTCCGCAAGAAATTATTAAAAAACCGCCTTCAGCAGAATTAAAACCGGGACAATTGGACCAGGATACACTCCCTCCATATGACATATTGGATAAGGTCCTTTTCCTTTATCTGGACGAAGGATTTTCTGATGAAGAGATCGTCCGCCAAGGATTTGATCCGAAATTAGTACAATGGCTTGTTGAAACCGTTGACAAAAACGAGTATAAAAGAAGACAGGGGGCTCCAGGCTTAAAAGTGACCAGTAAGGCTTTTGGTATGGGGAGAAGGATGCCGATTGCGGCAAGGTTTGTTAGGTGATAATTTCGTAAAAAGTCTTCAATTCGCTTGATTGGTCACTTGAAAAAAACTCTCATTGATCATTTCACATTTGTCATCTGTCATTTTTTTAATGATAAATGCCCAATGATAGATGATAAATGATATGACCAAAACAAACTCGTCAAAGACTTTTTATGAGATTATCAAAAGATGATTTAAAGATTGGATTGAACAATGGCTATTATAGAGAGAAGAAGAGAGGATAGAACATTCAAGTCTTTTAAGAACATTTTAGTGATCGACGACGAACCCAATATGCGCCATGTCCTGTCGATCATCTTAAAAAAAGCCGGTTATACCGTCACTACTGCGCCGGACGGCAGAGGGGGCTTGGCTCTGTTTGAGGAGGGTGATTTTGACGCGATTCTTTGCGATATAAGAATGCCGGCGATGGACGGAATCGACTTTCTTAAATCTGCCATCGGACGA
>JAUWMN010000116.1 GCA_030613165.1 Desulfobacterales bacterium | reverse complement strand
AATGCCTGCACAAAGGTTATTGGTATACTATTCACGGTAACCGTACCGCCTATATTCCCTCCGACAGTTTGGCCCACTCCTGCTTCTTGCGCATCGAGATGTGCTTCGTGCATCCCCACAAGGGTTGCATTGTCGCGTTTCGCGATTTGGATTGCTTCGTTTAACCCATGATCCGCGTGGCTATGGGTTACAAGAACAACGTCTATTTTCGGGATACCCTCTATCCCGTAAGGGGCCTTGGGATTTCCTTCGAGAAAAGGAGCGATCAGGATTCGAGTCCCTTCCGCCTCCCACACAAACCCGGAATGTCCAAGCCAGGTAATCTTCACTTTGTCCTCCTTAGTAAAATGAAATACCAGCAATGGCGACTCATCCACAGAACGAATCCGAGGTCTCACATATATTACATCAATACTGTTTCTATATCAATGAGGCCGAAGCGGTCTCTCCGAAGGACCTTCCTGCTTCTCGCTTTACTCCTTACCACTGCTATAGCCTATATTGTATTCACCGGCAAAATCGACTATTACCTGGAGCGCCTGCAGACAATTATTACGTTTTGGAGCAGGTGGTAGGGGAAGAGGTCTCGAATGAGCCTCTTGCAGAAACAGCCATCTACTGCGATCGGCTGCAAAAGCCCTGCGCTACGTCATCGTCGTAAAAACGTCCTCAATCCCGCTTTAGCGGGACTACGCCTGCGGCTATTTGACTGCTCTTGCTTGCGCATAACTTTTCCGCACGATCTCGTGACGAAGTTGTTTCTGCAAGAGGCTCTTATCTTATTAAATCGATTTTGGAGGGAATATCGCTTTTTGCTCTGTGTGTTCTGATGCGGGGCCGGGTCCGATATCGTATCCATAATTCATAAGGATGTGCTTGAGTTTTGCAAGGTTGAGCTGTTCTTGATTAAATCGCAGTTTGAGCATCCCTTCTTTGGGATGAATCTGAAACTTCCGGATACCGATAATTTTTGACAGGGTGGTTGCCAGGATGTTCCAATCGTTGTTCTCGGTTATCTCTTTTACCATGAGTTCTATCGCGGTGACCCTTTCTTCATCGCCCAACCTCCCATAACGTGGCCACCTTATAGTATCTATACGGTGTGGGGGTTTTAGCGAATTCAGGGGCGTTGGTTCTGGTTTTATATACTTCAAAGTGTTCGTAGCCTTTGGCTCTTTTCTTGCGTTTTCAAACATATGCCCTTCTTTGTAATCGTTTAGCAATCAGTTATCAACCACGGGCTAAGTTTAAGTACAACTTTGTTGTTTTGTATGCTAAAACCTACAATAACTCGATTGCGGAGGAACAGTAGATTGTAGAGAAAAATGTTTTTATATTACACCAAGTAACATAGCAACAATACAGTTCTTGTCTGTATGGTAAATTCTACATTAGTTCCGTAGCATAACCAAAAACTGTTTCTTTTTACAACAAGACCCTGCGCAAAACCGGTCAGAGATGAGTAGGAGGCTGTCCGAGAATTATGTCCGTAACGAAAAAGAGTGAGAACGAGACAAAATTCTCGGACAGTCTCCTAGGTAACTACTCTAGAAGAGAAGCAAAAATGATGCCAAAATGCAGGACAATGAAATGATGCAATCACCCGTCCACGAATGATGGGGGTTGAACTACATCCCTCCATTCGCGGACTGGTAAGTTCAGGATCTGAATAATAACGGGGTTTTTACGCTCTTTTTTGAAAACGGGCCGACTCTCCTATTTCTTCTTCAATCCTAAGAAGTTGATTGTACTTGGCAACACGATCAGTTCTTGAGGCTGAGCCGGTCTTGATCTGTCCCGCATTTACCGCAACAGCAAGGTCCGCGATGAAAGTGTCTTCGGTTTCTCCGGACCGGTGTGAGATGACCGTATTATATCCGGCCTTTTTTGCCATGGTTATGGTTTCAAGTGTTTCCGTTACAGTGCCGATCTGGTTTAGTTTTATTAATATGGCATTTCCGATCCCCTTTTCAATCCCTTTTTTGAATATTGCCGGATTGGTAACAAAGATGTCATCGCCTACAATCTGAATCTTTTCGCTGAGACGTTCTGTCATCATTGCCCACCCTTTCCAATCCTGTTCGGCCAAACCGTCCTCTATGGATGTGATCGGATAATCGGCAACAAGCTTTTCATAGTAATCGATCATAGCTGTCGAGCTCATCTTCTTAGCCCCTTCAGCCTTCAGGATATATCCCCCCTTGTCGTAAAATTCGCTGGCAGCCGAATCCAAGGCAAGAGAGATGTCTTTGCCCGGTTTATAGCCCGCTTCTTTAATGGCGGTCATGATGAACCGAAGCGCTTCTTCGTTGGAAGAAAGATTAGGAGCAAACCCCCCTTCATCTCCCACTGCCACGTTGTGTCCCGATTTTTTCAAGACAGCCTTGAGCTTGTGAAAGGTTTCTACACCCATGCGAAGAGCCTCACTGAAAGATGACGCCCCAACAGGAACGATCATGAACTCCTGGATATCAAGGTTGTTTGCCGCGTGCGCACCGCCGTTAATAATGTTCATCATTGGAACCGGCAGAAGACGCGCATTAATTCCTCCGACATATCGGTATAGTGGCAGCCCCAAGGCTTCCGCGGCAGCCCTTGCGGCAGCCATCGAGACCCCAAGGATGGCGTTAGCTCCGAGCTTAGCTTTATTCGAAGTGCCGTCCAAAGAGATGAGAAAATTATCCAAGACAACCTGGTCGGCAGCATCCAATCCGATAATGTTTGGAGCAATAATTTTGTTAATATTTTCTACTGCCTTGCCAACTCCCTTACCTCCATAACGTTTAAGACGTCTGTCCCGGAGTTCCAGCGCCTCTCTCGTTCCGGTTGAGGCACCGGAAGGAACAGCGGCTCGCCCTATTGCCCCGGAACTGAGCAACATATCGACTTCTACAGTTGGATTTCCCCTGGAATCAAGAATTTCTCTTCCCCGTACGTCGATAATCTCTGTCATACGTCCCTCCCTTTCTCTTTTTTACTGTGTTTACGGGAGAATGTTTTAAATGATAACACAGGGATTTCTTTTGCCTGTTGAACTGTTACACAGTTACGAGTTGCGGGTTGCGGGTTGCGGGTTGCGGGTTGCGGGTCAAAAAATGGAAGTAATGAAAAGTTATAAGGCTACTTACTAATAAATGGGGTAGCAAAACAAATGAATTCATTTAGTACGTAGCGACAGTATGAGGACAAAACTCGTAACACGCAACCCGTAACTTTATATTTATCCTGACAATCTGTGTTCATCCGTGTCCAAAATGCAAATTCCCTTACTATAAACTATCAGCTATGAGCTTGCTTATATTCCTTCAGCGCTTCAACGAGCCGATACGGTATTCTCAAATTTCCCTTTCCCACCCCCAGGTATACTCCTGCTTTCCTTGCGCCATGAAAATCGGTTCCGCCTGTAATAAGAAGCTCGTGTTTTTGTGCTATCTGCTCGTAGAGAAGAGTCTGGATGTCCGTATGTTCGGAATAATGGACCTCAATTCCTTTCAGGCCGTTTGATACAAGCTCTGAGACGATCTTGTCGAGATCTCTCTCCGAGTCGGTCTTTATGGTAAAGGGGTGAGCCAGCACAGGGACCCCTCCGGCATCGGCAATCAGGCTTATCGCCTCAGCAGGTTGAAGACGATATTTGTCCACGTAGGCCGGGCCGTTTGCCCCGAGATACTTCTGGAACGCCTCATTTATTGATCGGACAACTTTCTTCTGTAAGAGGACTTCGGCAATGTGAGGCCGCCCCACTTCTCCTCCGCCAGAGACCTTGACCACCTCTTCATAGGTCAATTCTATGCCGAGCTGTTGCAATTTCTGTATAATTTTGGGATTTCGCTCCTTACGGGCGTTTTGAAGTATGGAAAGCGTCCTGGACAAAGCCGGGTCTTTTAGGTCGATCAGATATCCGAGTATGTGAAGCGTATTACCTTGCAATGAGGTGCTGATTTCGATCCCGGAGAGGAGCTCAACATCTGGTGTTAAATGACGGTGAGCCTCAACAGCTCCCTTGATGGTGTCGTGATCAGTAATGGAAATGGCCCGAAGATTAAGATCTTGGGCCATTTTGAGTATCTGTTCAGGAGATAGCGTTCCGTCGGACGCTGTTGAGTGGATGTGCAGATCAACCCACCCAGCATCGTTGGAACCGGCCTGTTTCATACTCCCTGGGCCTTTTCGCGAGCCTCTTCCTGTGTTTTGCATTCTATGCACAATGTGGTGACGGGCCTAGCCGTTAAACGTTTAGAGGTGATCTCTTCACCACATCTTTCGCAGATTCCAAAGGTACCAACTTCGATCCGTTCCAACGCCTTCCCGATCTTTGCGATCAGCCTTCGCTCTCTGTCCCTGATACGAAGCATAAAATTTCTGTCGGATTCAAGTGACGCGCGATCCGTTGGATCCGGAAAGTTTTCTTTTCGTCCCGTCATACCGCTTACTGTTTTGTCGGCTTCGCCAAGAAGGCCTTCCAGTTGATCTGTTAAAGACTTCTTGAAGCGTTCCAAACTCTTTTTATTAATAATTACACCTGTTTTTTGTACACAACGTTATACTTACAATAAACATAAATTTTTAACATAATCAGAATACACTGTAAAGGACAAAAATTAGGGCAAATCGGTTATTGTTTTCCATTAAAAAGCTTTTTAAGCTTGCTCGAAATTTTTTTCGATTCCAATTGAGCGAATTCCTTCAATATAGATTCCTGTTTTTTGCTCAGACTGGTTGGTGTTTTCATCCGTAACTTTATAAATTGATCTCCTCTTCCATAACCTCGCAGCGAAGGGATTCCTAATCCTTCAAACCTGAACACTTCGTTAGGCTGAGTCCCCTTCGGAATTTTAAGGGTTCGTTTCTCCGAAAGTGTGGGAACTTCAACTGTAGTGCCAATGGCTGCATCCACAAAGGATATAGGGATCTCGCAGATGATATCTGTATCCTCCCGCTTGAAAAAATCATGGGGTTTTACGTGTATCACAACATAAAGATCTCCGGGAGGACCGCCCTTCAGACCGCTTTCTCCCTCCTCTGTTAGGCGAAGTCGCGACCCCGTGTCGACCCCTGCCGGTATCTTGACGATCACCGCTTTCTTATTTAACACCCGGCCGGCGCCCCTACAAGCATGACAGGGGTGGGGAATGGACCGGCCTTCGCCCCGACAATTAGGACAGGTAGTCCTGATACTGAAGAATCCTTGGGAACGTGTAACCTGCCCCGCGCCCCGGCATACAGGACAGGTTTCATAAGATGTCCCTGGTTCACAGCCGGCGCCGTCACACGCATAGCACTTTTCTTGCTTTTCAACTGTGATTTCGGTCTCAACGCCAAAAGCCGCATCCAAAAAATCAATCTCGAGATCGTATCGAAGGTCCGCTCCACGACGGGCCCCGGGCCTGGAAGTCCCCCCCATTCCAAATCCAAAAAAATCCTCAAATATGTCGCCAAAGCTACTGAATATATCCTCAAAACCGCTGAAACCCGTCCCATTAAGTCCCTCATAACCATAGCGATCATATATACTGCGTTTTTCCGTATCCCTAAGCACCTCATACGCCTCTGCGGCTTCTTTAAACCTTCCTTCCGACTCCTTGTCCCCAGGGTTACGATCCGGATGGTATTTCATAGCCATTTTGCGGTATTGGGATTTTATAGTTGCCTCGTCGGCATCTCTATCTACACCGAGTGTTTCATAGTAATCTCTTTTAGTTGCCATCAGTCTGTATCGGTTCCTTTATTTTTTTATTTTGCACTGTGTTTGAAAGTTAAATTAGGACACAGATACACGCTACTGTTGCGCGTTACGGGTTACGAGTTCCATCACCATTCCTCACATATAAAATGAATCTGCTTATTGTCGTACTTAATTGAGCACATTCCCTTTTTGACCCGCAACTCGCAACCCGCAACATGGATGTGTATCCATAATATAACCTTACCTTTTACTGAGTTCATCACTATACTTATTTACAATATTTTTTAGCCATGAGTGGACCATGAGGATACGAGGTTCCTGGTCTATACGTACATATAAAAAACTACCGGTAGGGCTCTTGGAGCCTAACTGAATCGTTCG
>JAUWMN010000154.1 GCA_030613165.1 Desulfobacterales bacterium | reverse complement strand
ATCATATCATGTTACCCCCCCAAGGGACCGGAACACAACAGGGTTATTCTGTTTAGCGTTGAGAAGGTCCCAGATCGAGGGGGACGCTATTTTGCGCATGGATTGCTGGCATTAGAGGAACTAAGTGGTTATAATATAATTATCTTGTTTGACAAAGATATTCAACTTTCGGACAGCTCCCTGGTATTATGGAAACTATTTAATAACGTAGACCCTGAAAGAGATTTTTATCGTAAGGACAGCCGGCTAATAATAGACGCATGTCGGAAGGGCTCCATGGACGGACATGGAAGGGAGTGGCCGGAGGACATTGTACAGTAAGGAGTAAAGTAAGATGAAAGCAGCTGTTCCCCGGGAAGCTATAGAACAAATCATGAAGGAGTATAATTGTTCTGAAGAGGAAGCAACAAAGGCATATCTTGATGCCCAGGACAGGGCCGGCGAGGCATCCAAAGCTCTTTTTGAAGAACGGTTTGGTTCACGAAAACGTACCGGCCCTGCCCCCAAGCTTTATACACCCACGGAAATCAAAAAGCATCTGGACAAGTACGTAATTGGACAGGAAGAATATAAAAAGCGGCTCGCGATTGCCGCTGCTTATCATTTTGCAATGATAAAGTATCTTCGCGCGCATCCGGACGATACCGATGTAATAAGATTTCGAAAGAAAAATACTATTACAGCAGGGCCTTCGGGCAGCGGCAAGACCTATTGTGTGGAGGTCTTGGGAGATCTTTTACAGCTTCCCACACTTATAATAGACGCGACCGATTATACCGAGGCCGGCTATGTCGGCAAAAGCGCCGATGATATGATACGAGAATTGATTGACATGGCTCAGGGATACAACCGGGAAGAACAGGCGCGGTTCATAAGCACATACGGAGGCTTGATATGTATTGACGAAATTGACAAAAAAGCAAAAGATGGCGCGCTGGGTGGCCATGATATCTCACGTGAAGGATTTCAAAGATCAGTATTAAAACTCATAGAAAGGAAACTCGTCCCCATAAATAACCCCATGTCTGCTGCTTCCCAACTTCAGGAAGTGATGGACCGGCAAAGAGGGAAAAAAACCAGCAAACAAGAGAGTATGATCAGTTCCGAAAATATACTCTTTATATTGGGTGGTTCTTTTGAAAGGCCTCAAGATAATTTAGAATCGATTGTAAAAAAACGCGTACAACATAAGGGACGAGTGCAGGAAGACGGTAGTATAGTAATTAAAGGCTTTGCCGCGGAAGAGGGAAAAGGCGGTAAAAAACAATTAGAAAACTACTATAAGGAAGCAGAAGCGGAGGATTTTATTAAATTCGGGCTTCTCCCGGAATTGATCGGCAGATCTCCAATAAGAACTTTTGTCAATCTGTTGTCAAAAAATGATTTAATCCGCATCATGCAGCAAACCGAGGATTCAATCCTTAATCAATACAAACTGGAATTTAAGTTGTTCAACATAGACGTGGAATTTACTACCGAGGCGGTTGAATATGTAGCTGAATTTTCAGAGAACCGCAAGACAGGGGCCCGTGCCCTCGTAAGCGTATGGGAAAACATCTTGACGGATTTTCAATTCGAGCTCCCCGGTTCAAATTTTTCCAGATTACAGATTACCAGAGAGCTTTGTGAAAGGCCCAAAGAGGTCCTATTGAAGATGCTGGAGAGATCTCCATTTGTAGATTTTGTTGAGAGTTTTAGAAAGGAGTATGGGATTGAACTTAGTTTAGACGCAGATATGCAAAATTATATAGAACAATATGCATCTCAGAAAAACATGCAGATATCCGAAGCGTTGAAAAAATTGCTCTCCGGCGCTTCGGCATTAAACTATATGGACATTAAGGGACCTTACAAGATTACCAAAGAGATGATAGATGATGAAAAGTATTTTGATAAACTATTTGCCAAGTGGTATGAAAATCAAAAGAAAAAAGACGCACAGAAAATTTAGGGATTTAGGAATTGAGGGATTGTGAATCCCTCAATTCCTAAATTTAAGGCTTATCTTTACGGCTCCAGAAATTCCCGCAATGCCTTTTTCCTCGATGGATGCTGAAGCTTATTCATTGCATTCTTTTCTATTTGACGTATACGTTCTCTCGATACCCCAAACGTCTTGCCGATCTCATGAAGAGTATACCGATGTTTTTCCCCGATTCCATAGCGCTTTCGTACAATAATTTCTTCTCTCGGTGTCAATGTCGACAGTATTGCGTCTACCTTTTTTGACAAGTCATCTGTTTCAACCTCTTCATACGGCGTTTTTCCGGAAGTATTTTCCAGGAAATCGCCGACGCAATCGCCTCCCTCTTTGACCGGCGTTTCCAGGGAGACCGGATTCGATATCAGAGACAATACCGAAACAACATGCTCCAAGGGTATCTCTAAGTCCTCGGCGATCTCCTTGGGGGTAGGTTCCCTCCCCATGGTTTTCAGAAGAGAATAGAATGTGTTCAAGATACGGTTTCTCTTTACTAATATATGTACAGGTACCCGAATTGTGCTTGATTTGTTTTGTAAAGCCCTGATAATTGCCTGACGTATCCACCAAATCGCATATGTGCTGAACCTGTATCCCGTTCTATAATCGAAACGATACACTGCTTTTAACAGGCCTATATTTCCTTCCTGAACAAGATCAAGAAGGGCTAACCCTCTGTTCTTATACTTTTTAGCTATACTTACGACTAATCTCAAATTTGCCATTGCAAGGTGATGAACAGCCTCTCTCAGTCTTGTGTCCGTGTCTTGAAGTTTGGATAATAGAAAACTTAACGAGCTGTTTTGCGCGTATTGTTTACTTAGCCCTCTAACAGTTTTTAAAGAATACTCAATTAAGTCTTCTTTAGCGAGCTGTGACTTTCCTTCTCCTGTAAGAGTTCGTTGGATTGTATCTTTTAATTCCTCCATCTCGGGAATAGAACAAGAAGCGTTTAAAATGTAATCAAAAAATGTTTTCTGCTTGTTTTGTATTATTTTGCCAATAGATTGTTCTTGCTCAATTGAGAGGACTTGATAGCGATCCATCCCTCTGATATAATCCATCAGTATAGGATCTTTTTCCTTTGAGTTGCTGTACTTGTTACTTGTATGTTTAGCATGCTTAACACAGGCGCCTTCTTGAGACGCATTAACGTCTAATGGTCCCTCCTCAAGTTCGCAACATTCGACTCTTTGGCTCATCCTTTGGCTCCTTTTAGTGTAGAGTTGTAAAAAAATCTTTTTATAATGATCACTTACTAAAACAGAGTTACCAATATGTCAAACCTCGTATTTGCCACTGAGGCAATGTTGGCAACGGTCCGAGAGGATTAGAGCAAAATATCTGTTTATTTTCCACGATATATCCCCTTTATTGCCATTTTGGCAACTTTCCGTTCTTTTTGCTAAAGGGTTGACATTTTTTCCTTTTTTTATTATAAAAAATCTATGCGGCAAAATGATCAACATATCGGACGCAAAATCAAAGAATTAAGAAAAAAGAAAAGACTGTCTCTGGAACAATTAGGTAAACTCTGTGGATGTTCCAAGTCTTACATGTCCAGAATAGAAAATGGAAGGCGTCGCATAGATGTTGAAAGGTTGCAATGTATTGCCAATGAGCTCGAAGTATCCCCGGATTATTTTTTTGGTTCCGGAGAAGTTAACAGCCTTCCACAACCCTTTAAAAAAGATTCAAAAATTTTGCGTATTCCTACCCCTTTTCCCACAAAATCATCGTCTGCTGACGCCGGAAAAGTATACGAACTGACACTACGATTTGAAGGGGACGGGGCGGGAGTTGCCAAGGTTGAAAAGTTCGTTGCCACTACGAGCAATACGAATTTTTCTGCGGCTGAGTCAGCTGCTTTGCCCGCGTCAATGTCGAGCAGTGGTCCCGGAAAGGTATTAATAGTAGATGACAAGCCTTTTATAATAGAATTTATAAAAGACGCTCTTGACACCTTCAACATAAAATTGGAGGTTGAATGCGCTTATTCCTGCAACGAAGCAATGGAAAGGTTTAAAAAAAATTTAAGCCAAGACAGACCTGTTGCCTTGGTGTTATTGGATTATGTGGGCATTGAAGGGAGTGGAAAAGACACACTTAAAGAGATGGTCCGCTTACATCCAGGCCTTCCGGTAATTGCAATGACCGGATATGGAAATCGAGAAATTCGGCAGAATGCCTTGAATAACGGGGCCTTTGATTTCCTTGAAAAGCCGATATTATTAAATGAGTTGATTAAATCCATTCAGAGAGCCTTAAAACTGCCTGACACCATATATCCATCCGTTCAAGCCTCTTCTTAATTTGGTTAAATGGTCGAGTCGTCGAGTGGGCAACCAAGATATGACTCAACCAAATTTTTATCTCATCTCAAGCTCAAGCTTTTGGAGATTCTTTATCCGATCCCGAAGTTCCGCGGCCTGTTCAAAGGCAAGGTCGCGGGCAGCCTCCTTCATTTCCTTTTCAAGCCTTTTAACGGCGCGTGCAATTTCGTTTGGATTTTCAAAATCCACGGTAGGTTCCGCAACAGCAGCAACAGTAACATAATCGGATTCATATACAGAGTCGAAGATGGAGTTAATATTTTTTTGGATAGTCAGCGGGGTAATATCATTAAGTTCATTGTATTCCTTTTGGATCTTTCGACGCCGGTTGGTTTCACTAACCGCGGATTGTATTGATTTTGTTTTGTGATCCGCGTATAAGATTACAGTCCCTGAAACATTGCGTGCCGCCCTTCCACATGTCTGGATTAGAGAGCGTGCCGACCTGAGAAATCCCTCTTTGTCGGCATCCAGGATTGCCACAAGAGAGACTTCCGGAATATCGAGTCCTTCTCTGAGGAGATTAATCCCAACTAAAACATCAAATTTTCCCAGCCTAAGATCCCTTATAATCTCTACCCGCTCCATTGTCTTTATTTCTGAGTGAAGGTAGTTAACACGCACCCCGAGTTCACGATAATAGTCACAGAGGTCTTCGGCCATCCTCTTGGTAAGGGTGGTTACCAGAACCCTCTCTTTTTTTGCCT
>JAUWMN010000003.1 GCA_030613165.1 Desulfobacterales bacterium | reverse complement strand
CCTTCCTTGCCTGACAAAAAAATGTCGCATTATGCAAAGGTCTCAGTCTATCCCCACTATTTAAATCTACGCTCTTTGATGCGAGCTGCCTTTCCTTTCAGCGCTCTTAAATAATAGAGCCTGGAGCGACGAACACGTCCTCGGCTCACCACTTCAATTTTTGCAATGTGTGGAGAGTGCAACGGAAAAACGCGTTCTACACCAATGCCGTAAGAGATTTTCCTGACGGTCAAAGAGGCGTTCGCCAGTCCTTTCCTTTTCTTGATTACCACTCCTTTGAAAACCTGTATCCTCTCCTTATCTCCCTCTTTAATCCGGACAGAGACATTGACTGTATCGCCAGGTCTGAAGGTTGGAAGATCAACACGCATCTGTTCCTTTTCAAATTGTTGAAGAACCGTATTCATTTTGTTTACTTATCCTCCTGTTGCAGGCGATAGCCTGATTTTATTAGTTTGCTCCCAGCAGCCTATCTAATATGATCGCTGCTGCAGATCGAACGGAAAGGTGATTATAGCTCCCTTTTCCGACAATAGGTGACAGTATATAATCGGCCTTATCAATAAATTCGGTCGTTAATCCCCAAGCGGTTCCAAAAAGAAGAAGATATGGAGCGCCATCTTTAAACGTTTGAGCTAAGGCCTTATAACCTATTCCGTTTGGGTGCGGCTTGGCATCGGTGATCACTGTCTTTGGTTCTCCTTGACCGGAATTCGCTATATCGTCAATAACGTCCTGCAGCGAGTTCTTAACTCGGACCAAGGCAAGAGCTTCTTTACGGTTCGGATTATAGGTAGCGCCAAAGCCATTCGTCCAATGTGCCACGATTCTGTTGGCCAACTCCTGTTGATCTTTCAAAGGAGTTACCACAGCAAATGATCGCACGCTGTAAGTCTTTGCAGCCCGGGCAATATCATGGAGATCAAGTCCGGAAATAGCCGATGCGATAATCTTCCCATGTTTGTTATACACGGGGTAATGCATAAGGGCGATATGCAGATTCGGGCAATCACCTTCTTTCTTTATTGTCACTTGATACTATTCCGCATTTAGCTCTTGTCTTGTATAATGGTTCACCGCAAAGGCGCAAAGAACGCAAAGTTTTAAGGGCTGTTAAAAAATGAGGGCTTCATAAAAAGTCTTCAAAATTTATTCCTCTCTTTTATCTCTTTAGGTTCTTCTTTGCGTACTTTGCGTCTTTGCGGTGAGGTCAACAGTTACATGTCGTTACCCGGATATTTCTGAAGAACCTTCTTGATACGTAGATCCAACTCTTCCAAAAGTTCAATATCTTCTGCGGAAAGAGAAGAACTCTCCAATAGTTCGGGCCTTTTTAAAAGCGTCCGCATCAATGAAGACTTCCGCCTCCACTGCCTTATTTTTTCGTGGTCTCCGGAGAGAAGAATATTTGGGACTTCAGCTCCTTCAAATGATCGAGGACGGGTATAATGAGGATATTCCAAGAGCCCGTCAGAAAAAGAATCTTCTTCTGCGGAAGACTCCCCGCCCAATACCCCGGGAATCAGTCGAGATACTGCATCAACTATAACTAATGCTGCCGGTTCCCCTCCGGTAAGGATATAATCTCCTATAGAGACCTCATCATTTACCCATTCTTCGCGTATCCGTTCGTCTACCCCTTCATAACGCCCGCATATCAATATGAGGGTTTTATGCTGCAAGAGATCCCTGGCCACCTTCTGGTTAAATATTCGTCCCTGCGGCGTCAAAAGAATGGTATAGGCCTCTGGAAACTCTTTTTTCGCGGAACGAATCGCTGCCGTTATTGGTTCCGGCTTCATGACCATCCCGCATCCCCCGCCATAAGGTCGGTCATCTGTTATTCGATGCTTACCCTCGGCAAAGTCCCTAATATTTACAGGGGTAACAGCGATCCCCCCGTTATCGACAGCCCTTTTTAAAACACCATTCCCGAACATTGAGGATATCATGTCCGGGAATAGAGTAAGAATAATGAAGTTCATTTATAAATCTAATAGGCCTTCAGGCAGATCAACAAGCATTAACTTTTTATCCAGGTCTATTTCCATAACAACAGATTCGATGGCCGGAATGAGAAGCTCTTCGGATTGGTTGCGTACTACATAGACATCATTGCTCCTGGTTCTAATGATATTAGTAATCTTTCCCAAGAACTTATGATCAACTGTAACCACCTTCAAACCGATGACCTGAAACCAATAATAGGAGTCTTCATCAAGTTCTTTTAGTTTTGCCGTTTGCAAAAAAACTTCGGCATCACGCCATACATTGACCTCATCGAGAGAGTTTATCCCTTCCAATTGAAGAAGGATACCCTTTTTATGGGGCCTGGCCGCCACTATCGTGTACTCGCCCTGTTTGTCGTCATGGCGTTGCAACAGCAGAGATACCCCTGGTGCAAAGGTCTCTACCGAATCGGCATACGAAAAGAGCCTTAATTCTCCTTTTATCCCGTGAGGGCCGATAACCCTTCCGATAGCAATTAGAGACCTATTCGAGACCTTTGCATAACTGTCATTTTTTCGTGATGCGGTGTCAGGCTTCAAATTTTAATCCTCAAAATACCTAATGTATTCTTCCGGTTAAGATTTTCGCCTTCCTTGCCTGACAAAAAAATGTCGCGTTGCGAAAAGGTCTCTATTCGATGATCTCAAGGACGGTCCGTTTTTTGATTTTGGCCGATGCAGCGCTCAAAATGGTACGCATAGCTCGCGCCGTACGTCCCTGTTTGCCGATTACCTTTCCCAGGTCTTCCTTGGCTACTTTTAACTCCAGCACCGAGGTCTGTTCCCCTTCAATTTCAGTGACTGCTACCTGATCAGGATTGTCCACGAGGGCCTTTGCTATGTATTCGATCAACTCTTTCATCTGTTTCCCCTTCCGCAAGCATTTCAACCGCAAAGTTCAGTTACTGAGTAAAGGTAGACTCTTACACAAATCCTTATTTGTCTGGCGAGGAACTTGCCTCCGCCACTGGTTGCCCTTTGGAACCGGAATGATTTTTGATAATATTTCTGACAGTCGTCGTGGGTTGGGCTCCTTTTTGAATCCAGTATGCCAGCTTTTCTTCTTTTAGCGTAACAGAAGCAGGATCTGTTAAAGGATTATATGTGCCTATAATCTCAATAAACTTACCATTTCTTGGAGCCTCGGAATCCGCTATGACAATCCGGTAAAAGGGATTTTTCTTTGCGCCATATCGTGCCAATCTAATTTTTGTAGCCATAAATGTGTTTTCTCCTTAAAACGGCAGCATCCCCTTGGCCATTTTGGGTAAACCACCTTTGTTTAATTTTTTTATCATCTTCAGGGCCTGAGTATAATTTTTTAGAAGTCGATTAACGTTCTGTACACTGGTCCCGCTTCCCCTGGCAATCCGTTTTCGTCGACTCCCGTTAATGATTGTGTAGTATTGACGTTCCTTTGGGGTCATGGAGTTGATAATCGCCTCTGTTCTTACCAATTCCCGATCGTCAACCTTTAAGCCTTTTAATTGTTTCATCTTCCCCATGCCTGGTATCATCCCGAGAATTTGTTCCAGGGACCCCATCTTGCGGATCTGAACCATTTGATCTCGGAAATCTTCCAGAGTAAACTGGTTCTTGCGTAATTTCTTTTCAAGGCGCCGGGCCTGTTTTTCATCAATTGAAGATTGGGCCTTTTCGATGAAGGTAAGGACATCACCCATCCCAAGGATTCTGGACGCCATTCGATCAGGGTGAAAGACCTCCAATGCATCCAGTTGTTCACCAACACCGATAAATTTGATCGGTTTTCCGGTAATCGTCCGCATAGAGATGGCCGCCCCGCCTCTGGCGTCACCATCCATCTTCGTAAGAATAAGCCCATCTATATTAATAGCTTCATTGAACGACTTGGCTACCGTGATCGCGTCTTGGCCGGTCATTGCATCGGCTACCAATAAGACCTCAGCCGGTTTAACGGCCCCCCTGATCCGGATCAGTTCTTCCATCAGGGTCTGATCTATATGTAAACGACCAGCAGTATCAAGTATGACTGTATTGCATCCGTTTCGTACAGCTTCAGCTACTCCATTCCGACAGATCTCGACCGGATCCATTGCAGGGGTAGAAGCAAAAACCCCGACCCCTAACTGAGCGCCTAATGTCTGCAATTGCTCGATGGCCGCCGGTCGATAAATGTCAACCGGCACAAGGTACGGTTTTCGGCCGTCTTTAGAAAGTAATTTTGCCAGTTTGCCCGCTGTTGTGGTCTTGCCGGATCCCTGAAGACCGACCAACATAATTACAGCGGATTTATCACCAGGAAAACGAAGGCCGGTGAAGGTTTCTCCCATTACCCGGGTCAGCTCTTCGTTGACAATCTTAATGACCTGCTGCCCGGGGGTAAGGCTGGCAAGAACCTCCCGACCTATTGCACGATCTTTAACAGAGTTGATAAAATTTTTGACAACCGTATAATGAACGTCGGCCTCAAGCAGGGCCATCTTGACCTCTTTGAGACCCTCCTGAATATTCTCCTCCGAGAGCTTGCCGTGTCCTTTAAGCTTTTTAAAAACCAGGTTCAGTTTATTGGTAAGGTTATCAAACATATTTTTATATTATATCATAAAAAATTATACTAAAAAATCAAAATTTATCTTTTTAATATGCAATTTGTATTATGTCAACAGAAATTAACACGTTGGCACATGAACTGCAAGGTCTTCCTGTTATCTTCATTTCTTGACGTCATGGTTAATCTACGGCATACTAAATATATGTCCTTTATCAATATCCAGAACCTTTGCAGAAGATCTTCTTTGGCCAAATCTCTATGTCAGGTCGAGGGAGACCTTTGCAAAACATCCCCTTTTGTCCAATCTCTGCGTCAGACTCATCCCGCCTTGGCGGGACTCAAAATACTGAAAGTATTCTTCCGGTTAAAATCTTCGTCTTCCTTGAACTTGAACAAAATTGAAAATTTTGAAAAGGTCTCCAAGGGCCGGGGACAAGGGTGTATATCATCACCCCCGTCTCTCTCTTAGCATGGCTAATATTGACCTTTTCTCCAATACTTCAATCTTATGGTTTTTGCGCATCTTATTATAATCTGACCAATGAAGAGGAACGCAAGCTGGGGGGCAAATTTCTTAGTTACGTAAAGAGACACCTGAGGTTAGTTGATGATTCTATTATTGTAAATTATATAACAACGGTTGGGAAGCGGATAGAGTCTCAAATGCCAAACCAACCGTTTACATATCATTTTTACGTGGTCAAGGAAGACGTATATAATGCCTTCGCGGCGCCGGCAGGACACGTATTTATTAATAGCGGCTTGCTTGCGGCAATGGATAATGAAGACGAGCTTGCCGGCATCCTGGGTCACGAGATGGCTCACGTTGCCTGCCGTCATATTGCAAAACGTATTGAACGTTCCTCGAAAATCGGCCTGGCGACATTGGCAGGTATTTTGGCAGGGATTTTTTTAGGAGGAGGGGGCGCTGCAACAGGCGCAATTACTGCTGGTTCAGTTGCGGCAGGCCAATCAATGTCGCTGAAGTATAGCCGTGAAGACGAAGCCGAAGCTGACCAGGTCGGTCTAAGATATCTGACTCAAGCCGGATACAGCGCGGAAGGTCTTCTTTCCATGCTTAAAAAAATTCGTATGGTCCGCTGGTTCGGGCCTGAAGAGATTCCCACATATCTAACTACTCACCCGGCTGTAGAGGAACGTCTTGCCTACATCGACACTCAAATACAGATCCGTCCGGGGTGGGGATCACCTTCCCGCAAGATTGACCCTTATGAATTTAAAAAGATGAATACAAGGTTAATTGCGCTGTATGGAGATATGGACACGGCACGAAGACGTTTTCAGGGCCTCCTGGATAAAGAGCCTGACAACCCCCTTGCGAATTACGGTATGGCGCTTGTTTTAGAAAGAGAGGGCCAAAGAGAAGCCGCTTTTAATTTATTCAGAAAGGCCATCCTCTATAATCCCACTGATCCCGATATACTCTCAGATATGGGGCGATCTTATTTCTTCGCGGGAAATTATGGACAGGCTATAAGTGTCCTAAAGGGAGCTTTGGCCTTTAGACCGCGAGACAGAGAAGGACACTTTTTATTAGGACGGTCATACCTTGAGACAGGGGAGTCTCTTGAAGCTATCGAAGTGCTTAAGTCCCTTGTCGCGCTTTATCCGAATTTTACAGAAGGTTATTATTACCTGGGCAATGCTTATGATAAAATAAACAATTTTGGGGAGGCGCATTATAATTTGGGCCTTTATTTTGAACAGAAGGGAGATACAAAAAATGCGGGGTTTCATTTCAAGCGGGCTCTTAAGGTCTTAGGAGATGACCCCGCCCGCAGAGAATCAATCCGAAAAAAACTCAAGAACCTTGAGTCCGATTCAAGACACGGTCAAAGTGAGAGAACTTCATTGTAAATGTCCCGCGTCCCTGGGTGGCGGATCGAAGCGCCGTAGAATAGCCGAACATCCGTGATAGAGGGGCCGTAGCATCAAGAAGCTGGATGTTTTTTTTGGGGGTGATCCCCTCTATTTTGCCTCCTCTTGCGTTCAGGTCACCGATTACATCTCCGAGAAAGGTTTCAGGGACTAAGATTTCCACTGTCATGACCGGTTCCATGAGTACCGGGTTCCCTTTTTGAAACGCTTCCTTGCAGGCCATGGATGCTGCAACCTTGTAGGCAAGGCTACTTGATAAAGATTCTTTGTAGCCTCCCCCGACAAGGGAGACCTCGACATCTACTATCGGATATCCGAGAATCACTCCGGCCGTCATAGATTCAGTCACCCCCATCTCAATAGCGGGGATAAGCTCGGGAGGAATTGTATCGTCGGAGATGCGGTTGATAAACCGATTCCCTGAACTTCTCTCAGTGGGAGAAAGAGAGAGCGCTACCTGACCGAAGTGTTGTTGTCCGCCTATTTCTCGCTCAAAGGTTACGGTAGCCTCAGCGGCCTGCTCGATTGTTTCACGGTATACTACCTGGGGTTTTCCTACGTTTACCTGTGTATGAAATTCTCTCTTCAAGCGATTTACCAGGACTTCCAAATGGAGCTCCCCCATGCCTGAGACAATAGTCTGCCCGGTCTCTTCGTCCTGATGAAACCGAAACGTAGGGTCTTCAATAGTCAGTTTCTCCAATGCCTGGTCGAGCTTCTCCTGGTCGTCGTGAGTCTTTGGCTCAATCGCTATGGAAATAACCGGTTCGTAAGTCTCTATCCTTTCTAAAAGAATCGGACGGGCGGGATCGCAAAGAGTATCACCTGTAGTGGTAGCTTTGAGCCCGACAACTCCTACGATATTGCCGGTGCCGGCATCCTTGATCCTTTCTCGCTTGTTGGCATGCATTGCCATGATACGTGATATCTTTTCTTTTTTGTTTTTTCCAGGATTGAAAACTTCGTCGCCTGTTTTCAACCGTCCGGAATATATCCGCACATAGGTCAGCTTGCGTCCCTGATCCATCATCACCTTAAAGGCTAGGGCGGCTAAGGGCTCTTCATCAGAGCAGATACACCGCATGGTTTTTCCTGTTTTGGGCTCGTGACCTTCAGTTGGGCGGACCTCAAGGGGATTTGGAAGAAACTGAACGATGGCATCCAACAGGGGTTGTATCCCTTTGTTTTTTAGAGCGGAGCCGCATAATACAGGAACAATCTTTAAGTCTATCGTTAATCTTCGGAGCGCGGAAAGAAGCATATCAGAAGAAAGAGGCTCATCCGCGAGATAGATCTCCATAACCGCATCGTCATATTCTGCAATAGTTTCAATAAGTTTATCCCTATAGATTTGAGCCGTTTCAAGTTTATCATCCGGTATCGGGTCGGCATCAAAGGTAGCGCCGAGAGTCTCATCGTGCCAGGTAAATTGCTCCATACGTATAAGGTCTATAACCCCTTGAAACGCATCTTCCATGCCTACGGGAATTTGCAGAAGAACCGGAGTGGCGCCCAAACGCTTTTGTATCATTTCAACAGCGCCGAAAAAATCAGCGCCCACACGATCCAGTTTATTAATGAAAGCGATTTTGGGGACATGATATTTATCTGCCTGTCGCCATACGGTCTCGGATTGTGGTTCAACACCTCCGACCGCGCAAAAGACACCGATGGCGCCATCCAAAACTCGGAGCGATCGTTCTACCTCTATCGTAAAATCAACATGTCCAGGCGTATCTATGATGTGAATTTCTGTATTCTTCCAGTTACAGGTAGTGACTGCTGAAGTAATGGTGATTCCGCGTTCCTGTTCATCCGGCATCCAATCCATGACTGCTTCGCCATCATGGACCTCGCCCATCTTATGAGAACGCCCGGTATAATAAAGGATCCTTTCGGTAACCGTCGTCTTCCCCGCGTCAATATGGGCGATGATGCCGATGTTTCTTATGCTTGATATTCTTTTCTTACTCATGAGTTTAGTTTAATTGGTTAAATTTGCCTAAAATTAATCTAACCCTATCGAGTGTCCACTATCGAACCAACAACAGATTCGCGCTAAAAGGCCGCTGAATAGCAACATGCCCAGCCAATGTCTTACGTTCCCTTCCACTGACGAGGATGTTCACATTGTCGATTTCCGAAAAATTCAGAGTCAGGGTATTTACAATAGAGTATATTGTAAGCAATTCTGAAGCGCTTCCCCCTGGATGTTTTTCCGTTATAGTTTCATCAAAGTCGACGTAGGCTGTATTGTCAGGCGTAAAATAAATAGACAAGAGCTTTGTCCCTTCCGGAATAGTCCGCGAAAAATTTCCTTTTGGGCCGGAAATAAGCGCTTCTATCGCGGCCCGGGCATTCTCCAGCGTAGTTTTGTGGATCGGGAGTACTCGCTCTTCGGCTTTCAGAAATTGTTCATCCGGATCTGCAAAATAAAGGTGCGTGATCTCTTTTCTGAATTTTGCCGGGAGATCACCCCGATAGGTCTCAAGTCCGCTTTCTAAAGTATGCCCCCCCAATGAGAGATAATAATAGGCTGCCCAGCCCCCAAATCCAGCAAGGATAATCCCAACAAGTACAATAATTTTTTTTTTACTTTTCAATGTGCTAATTTAAGACCTTTGAATCATGATGGTTTCGCAAAAAGTCGCCAGGTACCCTTTTTCGTCATTCCCGCGAAAGCGGGAATCCAGTAATATCAGATGGTTCTGGACTCCCGCCTTCGCGGGAGGGACAGAATGTTGGACTTTTTACGAAACTGTCAAACATGATGGTTTCGTAAAAAGTTCCCGCTTGGAGAAGACGAATCTCTCATTTTGTTATTTCAATTGAAGATGTTTATGCTATTATTAATATTATGTCAAGATAGTGCTGGACATGCGAAGTGAAAGGAGGCCATGAGATGCCGGAAAGAATTTTGATCTTTGGGAAGGACACGTGACCGTTCACCAGCGCTGCGCGTGAGTCTTACGCCAAGATGAACAAAGAGGTTGAGTACGTCAACGTAATAAGCGATCCCGACAAACTGGAAGAGATGCTTCAATACAGCGGCGGCAGAAGAAAAGTCCCTATAATTGTAGATGGTGAATCCGTAATAATAGGATTCCAGGGGAAGGCCTGAGGAGTTTGAAGACGCGGTGGGGCACCGCGGGAGTCAGAGGTCAGAGGACAGAAGTCAGGTGTCAGATGTCAGAAGTCAGAAAATAGAAGTCAGAAAATAGATGTCAGATGGTTGTCTATTCCTCTGACCTCTATTCTCTGACCTCTGAACCCAAAGGAAGGCATATGAATGTAGAAAAACAATATTTGATAGATTCCTTTAGCACAAAGGAATCATGGCGCATTTTCAGAATCATGGCCGAATTTGTCGATGGTATAGAATCGCTGAGCGAGATCTATCCGGCAGTGACTATATTTGGTTCGGCAAGGGTCGGTCCAAATGAAGAGGTTTACGAAAAGACAAAACAAATAGCTTCTCTTTTTGCAAAAGAGAATTTTGCCGTGGTCACCGGTGGTGGCCCTGGTACTATGGAAGCGGCTAACAAGGGGGCAAGCGAAGCAGGGGGCGTATCGGTCGGCCTCAATATTGGCCTCCCCTTTGAGGAAACCCCGAATCCATATACCAACATCAGGGTAGATTTTAAGTATTTTTTTGTGCGCAAGGTAATGTTTCTCAAGTATTCTGTTGCATACATTATCTTGCCCGGAGGATTCGGTACCTTGGACGAACTCTTTGAGGCCCTCACATTAATTCAAACAAAAAAGATCAAGCCGTTTCCTGTTATCCTGGTCGGTTCCGACTACTGGCAGGGTCTCATGGACTGGATAAAAAAAGAGCTCCTTGCAAACGGCAAAATAAGTTCTGACGACCTCGATCTTATACAGATTGTAGACGAACCGGAAGAGGTTTTAAAGGCCGTAAAACGCATCGTAATTTTATGATCAGGAAATTAAGCCCTCCGCAGCTGCTTGTCATAGCATTTTTGTTCTTAATTCTGCTTGGGTCGTTTATACTGAAACTCCCCGGCACTACTACCTCTGGCCACATATCGTATGTAGACGCGCTTTTTACTTCCACTTCCGCTGTTTGTGTAACCGGGCTGGTAGTAAAGGATACCGGGACGGACTTTACATTGTTAGGACAGACGGTCATTATTGTTCTGATTCAGTTGGGGGGACTGGGAATAATGACCTTTTCGACAATATTCCTGTATCTCCTGGGACGACAACCAACGCTGAGAGAACAATCGATACTTCGGGATACCTTTTCCCATTCGCCGGTACGTGACCTTCGCCGACTGGCGCTGTCAATTATCCTGTTCACATTATTGGTGGAGCTGATCGGGGCGGGTGCCTATTTTACCCATTGGGTACACGAATTCCCTTTGGGCAAGGCCCTTTTCTTTTCACTGTTTCATTCGATTTCAGCATTTTGCAATGCCGGATTCTGTCTTTTTTCGGACAGCTTTTTAAGATATCGTGCCGATTGGGTCATCAATGTCAACACCATGGTTTTGATCATTACCGGTGGAATAGGGTTTTTGGTCCTCCTTGAACTACATGGGCGATTCATAGCGCAAAGGGCGCCACGTCAAAAGTTCCTTTCGCTCCATACAAAAATCACGCTTATAACCACCGCTGTCCTTATTATTGTAGGGGCCGCCTATTTCTTTTTCATGGAATATGAAGTCGCACTGCTGGACATGACCTTGCGTCAGAAAGCTATGGTATCCCTTTTTCAATCCATAACAGCGAGAACCGCGGGCTTTAATACGGTCGACTTCGGTCTTGTTTCCAACGCAACCCTCTTTTTTTTTATTATTCTGATGTTTATAGGGGCATCCCCGGGGTCTTGCGGAGGAGGGGTTAAGACAACAACAATTGCTGTGTTCTTCGCCATGGTCCGATCAAAGCTGAGAGGGGAAGAACACACCCAAATCATGAACAGATCAATTCCGCATCAGTCAATTGCAAGGACTGTTTCCGTGATAATTTCGGCCGTGCTGGTTATTGTAGTTATGACCGCTGCTTTACTTGTCACACAGCTCGGCTCAGTGTCCCACGCAGACAGCCGCGGAATGTTTTTGGAATATCTTTTTGAAGCAGTCTCTGCGTTTGGGACGGTCGGTTTGTCAATGGGAACCACAGGCCGTCTTGATACGGCGGGGAAACTCCTTATTATACTCTTAATGTTTATTGGTAGGCTGGGGCCGCTGACGTTGGCGCTTTCCATACGTGCCAGGGAGACCCCTTACCGTATGCAATATACGGAAGAGAATGTTATGATAGGATAATGGTGTCGTAAAAAACACACCCCTAAATCCCCTCTTATTTAGAGGGACACACCCCGTCTGCTTCGCAGACACCCCTCTTGTTAGAGGGGATTTAAAAATTCCCCTCTTGAGAGGGGTGGACGCGAAGCGGACGGGGTGTGTAGCTCCCGTGAGGTCTCTCTACCAAATTATGAGTTTTCAAATTTCTGATAATTGAATTTCGGCACAATTAAAAGCTATAGGACAAAGACATGAAAGTAGCAGTAATAGGATTGGGATTGTTTGGATCGAATGTGGCCAAGGCTCTTTACGAAAAAGGGCACGACGTGCTGGTCGTTGACCGGGAAAAGGATGTTGCGCAAAAAGCGCAGGAATTTTCATCTAAATCGGTTGTGGCTGACTGCACGGACAAAGAGGTCCTTGAAGGTTTGGGGATTGCGGACATGGAGATTGCCGTGGTTGGTATGGGGGACAACCTGTCCGGGAGTATCCTGATCACGATGTACTTAACAGAGCTGGGAGCCAAGAACATCATAGTTAAAGTGAGCAATGACGATCACAAGAAGATTCTCGAAAAAATAGGCGCAGCCCAGGTTGTATTTCCGGAAAGAGAGATGGCGCAAAAGTTGGTCCAGAGTATTACTCACCCCAATGTGCTCGATTATCTGCCCCTGACCGAGGAATATGCTGTAATGGAAATAATTCCTCCAAAATCGTTTGTGGGGAAGACCCTTATTGACCTTCAGTTAAGGCAAAAATACGGTATTCAAGTCATAGCAATAAAGGATGAGGCTACTGATAAAATCAGTCTTGTTATCCCTCCTGAAAGGAAGATCGAGCCAACGGACCAGCTCATACTTATCGGAAAACAGGACGAGATAAAAAAGATCAAAGGTCTTAATTCACATTAAGGAGATCACAAGAACGCCGTACAGCTCCTGTCTACAGTGGCTCCCAGCCGGGAATCTTTTTCATCTGGGCAAGCTTTCGTTGGACCTGTCTTACACTCACACCCAGTATTTGGGCGGCCTGCTTGCGGTCGCCTTTGGTGTGCGTGAGCACATAGGTCACATGCTTCTCCTCATTTTCCTTCAGGCTGCACAATCTGCGGGAAAAGGATGGCAGCGTAGGCCATTCCTCTCCCAGATGGCGTGGCAAGATGATCGTTGAATCGGCAAGGATCGCGGCATTTTCTACCAACTGTGCCAGTTCACGGATGTTTCCCGGAAAATCCTTTCCAGTCAATACATCCATGGCCTCAGGGCTGAAGCCCTGGATATCCTTTTGGTGGCGCGCGCATGCCTTTCTTAAGAAATGAGAAGCAAGAGGGGGAATATCGTGTGCCTTTTCCCGGAGGGGAGGCAGGTGGATGTGGACGGATTTTAGCCGGTACATCAGGTCAAGCCTGAATCTTCCTTCCTGGCACGCCGTGTCCAAAACCATGTTCGTGGCCGAGACGATTCGAACATCCGGTTGTCTCGGTCGTATTTCACCAAGGCGGGTAATCGATTTTTCCTCCAGCGCCCGGAGAAGTTTAGACTGCAGGTTCAGTGGAAGCTCCCCGATTTCATCCAGGAACAGGGTCCCGCCATGTGCCTGCTCAAAGTAACCCGCGTAGTCCTTGTTAGCGCCCGTGAAAGCCCCTGCGACATGCCCAAAAAACTGACCTTCAAACAGCGTTTCCGGAATCGAAGACACATTCACCGCTATGAACGGACCCTGGGGAGATGGGCCTGCACGATGAATGCCTCTGGCCAGCAGTTCCTTGCCGGTGCCTGATTCCCCGGTTATGAGGATAGGGTTTCCGCTTCTACTCATGATCAGGGCGTATGAAAGCAATTCTTTCATTCGTGGTTCCTGGGTAATGATGTCGGAAAAGGCCTCGGGAACATCTGCTTCGGAGCTGCCGGAACGTGCTCCAGCCAAACCGGCAAGCAACCCTTTCCGCTCGTAAGCGCGCTCAATGCACAAGAGAAGACGTTCGTCATCCACCGGCTTCACCAAATAATCGTAAGCGCCCAGCCGAATGACCTTGACCGCGCTCGACATATCGTCCACTCCTGTCAAAATAATAAATTCAGTATATGGTTTGTAAGGTTTTGTCACTTCCAGCACGTGGATCCCATCCACTTGAGGCATGAGAAGGTCAAGGAGGACCAGATCAAAATCTTCCTCCTTGATGCGCCTGATGGCATCTTTTCCGTTGTCACAGGTCTCCACAGACTTTATGCCGGACCGTTTTAAGACGCGTCTGAGCGAGCTCAATGCCATCTTTTCATCGTCTACAATGAGAATTCTCATCGTCTTTGCCTGCTGATGTTGTTTATGATCTCGATCAATTAATCGGGCTCAATGCCCCCCTCTGGTTTTCCTTGAGCACTTTTGATAACTTCGTAAAAAGTCTTTGTTTTTAAAACTTCTAACGCTGCTTCGCCGGGCCGGGCCGTATGCACATCGTATCCCTCCCTGGTGAGAGCACGGGACATGACATTGATAATGTTGATCATCGTCAACTACTAATATACTGTTCTGTTTCATATCGAATGCCGCTTCTCACACACTAAAAAGAGTCATAAAATCCGCAGCCTGCTCTATCTCCGCGTCTATCTCCGGAAGACATCCGGCGATAGAGTCGATCTCTAACTCAAGAATTTCCAGAGCCTCCGGAACTATTTCCGGAACCAAGATATCCCCTCCATGTCCGACGCCGAGCCCCCGGCATAGGGAGTCGGCAAGATGGACCACTGCCGGCATTTTCATGTCATCCTCAGCGGATCCAGGAATGTGGTGCAAGGCAATAGCCTCTTTGAGCTTTTTTGGCATATTCCATTTTTTCGCCAGGCAACTGCCGGCATATCCATGGTCAAATCCGAGAATCTCCTTTTCGGCTTCAAGTATATAAAGGCCTTCTTGTTCCACCAACCGCAATATCTCCATAAATTCCGACTGAAATAGCCGAAGAATGACAACCTTTCCGATATCATGAAGGAGCCCTGCGATAAAAAAGTCTTCCGGCTCCGGCAGCCTTAAGCTTTGAGCCAGAACCTTTGCTATTATCCCCGTGCCAACCGCATGTTTCCAAAATCCGTTAAGATCAAAACCTCCCGCTTTTGCCTTTTCCCCACGGAGAAAAACTTCAAAGCCGGACATGGACAAAATGGTGTTCCTCACGGTATTGAAGCCAAGGAGAACCAGTGCCTGCGGGACATTGCCGATCTTGCCCGAAACACCGTAAAAAGAAGAATTTACCAGACGTAAGATCTTGGAAGTCATGGACTGATCCAGTTCAATAGACTGGCTCAACTGTTCTATGCTCGCATCCGGATCACGCAGGATCTGTATGGCCTCGAACACGGTAGCAGGAAGCCCCGGTAGATCCAAAAGGTTGTCAATTTTTCTCTGTACACTCTCCTTGCCCATGCAAAACCTTCTCTTTCATATGATCGAACAGGATGCCTTTCAACTCCTTCATGATGGGGATATGCGCCACTTTTCGGAAACGGGAATCAATCGTTCCTTCCAACTCATGAAGCTGTTTTTGCGCAAGCGCCGGGTCTACAAACTTTGTCTGTTCTTCCCACTCCACAAAGGCGCGCTTGATGCTAAATCGCTTTAAGTGAGCAATCATCCTGTCTGTAAGCTCCACACCTTTCCCCGCCATGAGATGCTTTGTGGGCCCGACAATCTCTCTCGCCAGAACCATTCCCGGCTTCAATTTGTCAACAGAAACAACCTTATGCCCCATCGTTTTTCCTCTTTAGCTGTCATCGACTACTAAAAGCGTATGTGTCATTTTCTTATCCATGATATTTAATGCATCCTATTTCGCTTCGGTAAACGTCAACACCATCCCCCTACTCCCCGATTTAGAATCCAAGGAGACACACTTTACTATAAATGAACGCTCCCCTTCGTAAATGTATTTTGTCTCCTGTGGAAGTGAGGTCTCAGCAGTCTTATCGATCAATTCTATTATCTCTCTATCAAAGGAATCTTTGACCTGGGAGCCCAATAATGACCGGCCACCTTTTTCAAACACATCTCGGGCGAGTTTGTTTATGAATACAATCAATTTGTCGGCATCCAACCCGATCACGACAACAGATAAATGCTCGAGTATTTCGTGGGACAATTTCAAGGCATGGGTTTGAAGCTCAATCTCCTTTGTCCGCTTCTGCACTTCTGTTTCCAGGTTTTCATTGAGCCAGAGGAGTTCTTTGTTTTGCTCCTTTATCTTTTCTGCCAGCGCAATATTTTTCATTTGCAAACTGTATACTGCCAGCGCCTCCCTGACTGTCTCCTTGAGCTGATCGTCCTCCCATGGCTTCAGGATGAATTTGTAAACATTGCCTTCGTTAATGGCCGCTGTAATAGAATTAACATTAGTATATCCCGTAAGAATGATCCGCATTATATTGGGCAATCGTTCCTTGACCTGTGCCATAAATTCAACTCCGGTCATCTCAGGCATCCGATGGTCGGATATCAATAGGTCTACAGGCGTCTCTGCCAATATCTTAAGGCCTTTCTTGCCGCTCGAGGCAGTTAGAATCGTGTAGGGTTCCCGACGGAACAAGCGCTTTAAGGACTGTAAGATATTGGCCTCATCGTCTACGAATAAGATTGTGTATTCGTTCGGATCAGTTGGCATTTGTCATTTTCCCATCTGTCATTGATCATTATTCATTTGTCATCTGTCATTATTTAAATGAATCAGTCCATTTTTCAATGGCAAATGCTAAATGACAAATGATAAATGTTCACTATCCTACCGGTATATCAACTATAAACGTAGTCCCTTCACCCACAGTACTTTCAACCCTGATATCTCCCTTGTGCTTCTTTATGATGTTATAGGCCATGTTCAGCCCTAAACCTGTGCCTTCTCCTACTGCTTTGGTGGTAAAAAAGGGGTCAAAAATTCTCGGCAAAACATCGTTTGGTATCCCTTTGCCGGTGTCGCTGATCCTGATCTCCACCTTTCCGTCAAGTGTCCTGGTAGAAATGTCAATCTCTCCTTGCTTTTCAATGGCCTGGGCCGCATTCACCAGTATATTCATAAAGACCTGGTTCAATTGTTGGGGATAGCAGGCAATCTGCGGAAGTTCTCCGAAATCCTTAGTCACCTTTGCCTTATATTTTAGTTCGTTCCGCACAATATTGAGTGTGCTTTCAAGACCCTTGTTTATATCGGCATAGGTCAACTCATGTTCCTCAGCATGGGAAAAGTCCTTCAGGTCCGCCACTATCTTTTTAACCCGATCCGTACCTTCCTTAGATTCGCTGATTGTCTTCCCAAAGTCATCCAACACAAACTCGATATCCATTTTCTCCTTCAGTTCCTGCGCGGCATGCAAGGCATTCTCTAATTGTTCTCCTTTCTCCACGTTCGCCAGTAGCCCTTCCATTTGCACATATGTCTGCAGCAAAGCTGTAATATCTTCACGGTATTCATCCAACGTATTTAGGTTGCTGCTTATGAATCCTACAGGGTTGTTGATCTCGTGAGCCACGCCTGCGGCAAGCTGGCCTATGGCGGCCATCTTTTCGGACTGAAGGAGTTGGTCCTGTGCCATTTTTAATTTGGATAGATCCTTGTAAGTGCTCACAATAGCTCTTATCTCGTCATCAGCGCCTTTTAATGGTGTGGCAACAACAATACACGGAACAGACGTGCCATCCGCGCGTTTTTTGACCATGTCACTTTCCACCCGTTCTTCGCCGGCCAGCACCCGTGCGAATGTACATTCCGGGGTATGACATCGTGAATCTTTCCAAAATTCATAACACTTTCTACCTTCCGCCTTACCGGGAGGAATATCAAAGATACGCTCAAATGTATTATTGACACCCAGCACATTGAATTCCGTGTCAATAACGCACATCCCGTCACCTGCTATTCGGAATATGTTATCGAGGTCCCTGTGGGCCCGTTTGATCTCTTCC
>JAUWMN010000235.1 GCA_030613165.1 Desulfobacterales bacterium | reverse complement strand
CGGCAAAAGGTTGCTTTTCTTTTATCGCCTTCTTGACCAACGATACGGCCTCTTCACCCTGAGTCGCTGTAGCTACGGAATACTCCTTTTCTATTCGACTCGATCTGCCTGCGTTTGCATCAGGATCTCCAAAAAGTTCCGCTTCCATGGAGGCCAGCTTCTCTTCTGTCTCTTTGCACTTTTTGGGGACTGGATCCAAGATTTTTACATAGTCCTCCAGGACCTCAGGTTGGTCATCTACAATCAGTATCTTGCGTTTAGCGGAATTAGTTTTTTCTCTTCCCATATCTTGTCCCTTCTGAACTCTCAATCGGAATGTGAATAACAAACTGTGCGCCCTTGCCGGGGCCATCACTTTCTGCGCGTATCCTTCCTCCGACACTCTGGAGGTAATTAGCGCAACTGTGAAGGCCAAGCCCCTTCCCCCCACCCTTTATTGTGGAAAACCCAAAAGTGAATATCTTGTTCTTTAAATCCGGAGAAAAACCGACTCCATTGTCGTTAATGACAACTTCTACCATCGGTGATGTCCCTTCACCGTTTTTAGCCAATCTGGTGGACAATTGCACCACTTTAAGATCAGCGGCCTGGGCCACGATAGAGCGGGCTGCATTTTTGATCAGGTTTACGAATACCTGTATTAATTGAAGGCGATCCAACAAGATAGGTTCTGAATAAGAAAAATCAGCTTCCACGGTAATCCCGTCCCGTTCGAGAATATCACTTTGCATGTGGACGGCATCCATCAGTATATCATTAATCCTGTAAGTATCACGCAGCCCTCCACTACCTTTGGTATAAGATTGTTGCAATGATACAATTTCGCAGATATGTTTCACCTGATTATTGAGAAACTGAATGTCGGCCATGGCCTCCGTCCGCTGTTCATCCATATTGTTAAGCGCGAGTCTTATGTAAGGAAGGACATTTTGCCCGCGGGGGTCCTCCGTAAGATATCTATCCAATTTTCCTGAATTCGATTCGAGCATATCAACTGCCTGCGCTAATTTTTCGACATTGAGCTTGTCTATCTTTTCCTCGGACAATTTCAGCCTCACATTAACGCTGTTGATTGCGTTTCCAATATTGTGCAAAACACCAGTCGCAACCTCGGCTTTCCCTGCAATGTGAGCTGTTTCGATCAGTTTTGCCTGGGCGGCTTTTAGTTCAGACGTACGCTCATCAACAAGTTCTTCAAGGTGTTCGCTGTATTCGATAATTTTCTGTTGAGATACAGCTAATTGCTGACTCGCCCTGTTAAATGCCCTTCCCAGCTCGCCGATTTCATCTTTTCCTAAGTCTTCAACCTGTTCTGAAAAATCACCCTCACCAATCCGGCGCGTCACCTGTACCAATTTGCTCACCCGGCGGCTTACCTGGCCACTCATCCAGGGGCTTAAGATGCTGACGACCAAAAAACAGGCCATGGTGGCGGCCAAAAGACCATAGCGTGCCCGGTAGACTGGGGCATAGGCCTCATTTTTCGGCTTTAACACTACCACGGTCCATCCTAAAGCATTCGTGTCTGAATCCTCCAGAATGGGGACATATACCGCCACTCTTGAGCCTTTTTCATGGGATACCGTAGCGACCCCTTTCTGCTTCTTGATCGCGGCCTCTCGGATGATATCGTACTCAATCGGCTCAAGCAGTTTCTCAGAATCAGGAGTAGCAATGACGATGCCATGATGATCCACGAGCAATACTTCGCCATTGTCTCCCACTGACACATTTCTTGTGATCTTCCAGATCCTTTCCATGTCAAGTTGTCCCACTAATACCCCTTTTACATTTCCAACATTGTCCTTTATTGGTACGGCGGCAGTCATAACGAATTCCGTGGGATACACCACTCCATGAACATCTGAAAGCACATTGTTCCCTTCGAGCGCTGATTGAAACCAGCGGGTGTGTTCCCAGGATCCGCGAAAAGAAAAAAATACTGATGCCCTGATCCGACCTTTTGTGTCGAGAAGGGTTATGTCCTTGAAGATCCGATGAAATTTTTGTGTCTTGCTCAATTCCTCTTGTTGTTCCTTCCGAGTGGCTTTAGCAGATCTGATAACCGGGTTTTCAGCCAAAAGGAGGATATTGTGATACCCTTCGTTGACCGTACGCCGCACCTCTTTTCCTATCTCTGTGGCCAATGTGCTCAAGGCGTTGTCGGCCGTACGCCGAATCGTGCCTTCTACGTTCGTGAGGGAAATCGCGCTCATGCTGACGAGAGGGAGCAACCCTACAACTAACATAAATAAAGTAATTTTTGTGTATAGACGCATACTATCTAATGTTCAAAACATTGTCGATTAGTCTGGATAACGTTCCGTCTACTCGCTTATCATCAACTCACTCCATATGGACGTTACCGTTGCGGTCATCTTCCCGGTTTGTTTGAAAAATTCGCACCGCTGCAGGGTCTCCTCAGGCGGATAAACAGATCGAGAGCTGCGTACTTCAGGGTCCATGAGCGGTTCTGCCGCTTCGTTCGGCGTGGCATACCAAAGTTCGGAGGCGATCGTTGCGTTCACGTCGGGACGGAGGATATAATTGAGAAACATATGTGCTTCTTCCTTATGCTGTGCGTCACGCGGTATCGCAAAGATGTCTACCCAAAGTACGGCCCCCTCTTTTGGAATAACGTACTCGAGATTTTCATTTTCGTCCGCTGCCACAAGACCTTCACCACTGTAAATATGGGCAGCCCACAACTTCTCGCTGACTAACAATTCCTTAAGTGTCTCGGTATCATGATAACCTGTAAGGAGCGGTTTTTGCTTAAGCAACAAATCTCGCGCCTCGGCCAGTTCTTGAGGATTAATAGAATTAAGACTGTATCCCGACAGCTTGAGGGCCACTGCCGCCACCTCAAAAGCATTGTTCAGCATGGCGAGTTTTTCCATATACCTTTTGTCAAAAAGCACCTTCCAACTATCGGTGTCTTCTTTGATATATTTTTTATTTACTACCATGCCGGTGGAACCACAAAGATAAGGAACGGTATATTTTTGTTCCGGATCAGGACGCGTCATGTTACGATATTGCTTTTTGATATACTTGAAGTTGGGAATTTTTGAATAGTCGAGTGGGGCTAATAATTTTACCTCGCGCATTTCTCTGATACTATCGTCACTGCACACCACCAGATCATAAGCGGAAAGATCTGACTGCACGGCCCCCAGCATTTCTTCCTCGTCTTGGAAGGTTATTTCGTTGACGTGGATTCCTGTTTCCTTTTCAAAATTCTTCAATGTCTTGGAGCCGATATACTCCTCCCAGTTATATAGAGTAAGGGTCCCGCCTTTCATCTTTTTTACAACCGGGGCCTGTTTTGTCTCCGCCTTGTCCGGCTCTTGGCTGCAGGCAAATATAAAGAGTACGCTCACAAAAAGGACTAATCCCGGCATGCAAAATTTTTTTATAGGCATTTTGTTCCCTCCTTACGATATGAAAATGTATTGCGCCTTCAAAGCATTGAAAATAAGGATACAACCAGTTGAATCATTTATATATTTTGAGTGATATTGCCAAGACAAACCAATCAAATACTTTTTACGACGTCATCAATATTGA
>JAUWMN010000058.1 GCA_030613165.1 Desulfobacterales bacterium | reverse complement strand
TGTGCCGTTGGTGGAGCGCCGGTTTTTGCAAAGGTTTCCTTGTAGAGAGTAACAAGAGGGAGGACCGTAATATCAAACGCGCCTTTGCTTATATGATTAAAATAAGCAGCCTGATGGAATACCGCTGCTATCTCCGGGGATATGTCATTCAAAGTACCTTTTGTATTTAACCAGCTTACCGGGGTATCAGCAGCATGCCGGTCGAATATCTTTACCAATTCCGTCATCCTTGCAAAGGCTTTTTCCTGAACTTCTTCAGCCTTATCACGGGACGCGTCAACGATTGTTATATTCACAAAGGTTCCCATAAGGGGCCGCGTTCTGTTTACCTGATTAAGGTCGGCGGGGAGCTTGCCTTCGCTTGGTGTGGCTATAAGGGCAGGGGCAGCTACGCCAAAACCGAGTATTCCCATTAGCTTGAGACAATTTCTACGGTCCACCATCTCTTCCATTCTTTTTTTCAAATAGCCTTTGTCCATTTTTGTCTCCCCTTCTTGATTGCATAAAATAACCATCTCTCAATACCGCATAACCAGCTATTAGTCAAGAAAATTTTAAGTTTTTTGGCGCATTGTTTTGCTTGACAGCCGTAGAGTATTTTGGTATTAAAAAAAAGTTTCGTTGTGCATGTTTTTAACATCGAACAAGGAAGGGTGCTATGAAAAAAAACTTGGCTGTGTGTAGTGGGATTGCGGTTTTAGTCGCTATTTGTGTTTCTATGTCGGTGTATGCGCAAGATGATATGATGACGCTTGAACACGATATCTTTGTCGATCGTCAGAGGCCTGCGGTCCTTTTTCCGCATATGCTGCATGCCGATGAACTGGGAATCGATTGTCTTGACTGCCATCATGTGTATGACGCAACGGGTGAAAATGTATGGGACGATTCCGAAGAGTCTGACTGTACCGCGTGCCATAAGCTTGAAGCAGACGGTAAGACGATGCCTGCTATGAAAGCGTTCCATACCAATTGCCAGGGCTGCCATAAAGAGGAAGGCAAAGGCTCTGTGACATGCGGCGAATGCCATCCGCGAACAAAACAAGCCCCAAAAGAGACCCATTGAAAAGAGGGCTTTCATTTTCCTTGTCAGATCTGAACTGTCTACTCTGAGACAAAAGGATAGACGCTGTGTTTTGTCCTGACGTAATCTATATTTTTTCTCTTGAGCCGGTTTCAAAATTGAACATTTTGAAACCGGCTTTTTTTTTAAGCAAATAACATTTTGTAAGTATTACCTAAGTTGAGCAATTTTTGGGGAAGATATGTGCTGAGATCTTGATGCAGTCCCGCCTGGGCGGGACGAAAACCGCAGCATACCCGTGGATATGTCGAGGATTTTTGCGAACCGTTGATGCGCAAGAGATCGGTGCAGATCGAGTCAAAAATCGCTTAATTTAGGTATTAGCTTATCAGGGAGAAAGTCTTATGCAGCGCTTCAAAAAATATGTGGGTGAGAAGATTTCACTGGCAAAGATAAAAGATACGGCAGGGATTAGTTCTTTTGGTATGACGTGCAGATATCTTCCAGACCCGCCAGAGGATTTTGACGAGTTTGAGTTTGTTACCGACTTCGGGGGCAAAAACAATCTTGGTCTGATGGTGACAATAGAACTTATGAGAATCAAGAGGCTGTTTTTTGGAATGATATCTGCTGAAGACCCGGATGTTATTAGGGCTCTTAGCGAATCGGAACTCGAACAGCTCTTAAAGGAGCGTGGAGATCAACTGGAGGAGTTTTTTCACTACATTATCTCGTGATTAAAGATGATGGTTTTGTAAGGCGCCCTTTGTCGTCATTCCCGCTTTCGCGGAAATGACAGACGGTTGTACTTTTTGCGAAACCATCAAAGATAGTTAATGAAAATAAAAAGGTCAGGCCTCACTTTGATAACGAATGATGCCTGACCTTTTTTGTTTTATTATGTCTTGAAACCCCGGTCCTCTGGGACTGGTCGTTTACTTTTTATGGCTGCAAATGCTCCGGTATCTCCATTGCTTCAATCAGGAGATCACTGAAGAATTTAACGTCCATTCCTAATTTATAGGTATGGACGATGTCTTCTATGCCGCTATGGCAGTTGTGGCACGGCGTTACAATGGTGTGCGCGCCGGTTGCCTTAAATTGTTCCGCCTTTACCCTGTTCCCTTCGACCCGCTTTTTCTTCCAGGGCGGTCAGCAATTGATGACTCCGCCGCCTTCGTTGCAGCAATAATTGTGTCTCTTGTTGGGGGTAACATCTACAAACTCCGCACAGACCGCATTCATAATATAACGGAGTTTGTCGCCCAAACCACCGTTTCTGATAACGTTACATGGGTCCTGCACAGTGATCGGACCCTCAGCTTTTTTTGCTATCTTGATTCGGCCGCTTTTTATCAGGTCATAATAAAATGATATGGCATGAACTATCGGTATAGGAGGCTTCATCCATCCCATCCAGGTGGGACCGTCATATTCTGCCCCCCTGAACGCATGACCGCATTCACCCATAACTATTTTTTTGACTTTAAGCCTTTGGGCTGTTTCATGATGAAGCCTTTCCACCCTGGCCATGACCTCAAAATCGCCTGAATACATAGCCATATTGCTGTTATCCCAGCCGGCAGTGGCAGGCATTGTCCAGTCAAGCCCCGCCACCTTCATGATTGCCGTGATATTGCCAAGGAGCTGGGCTAAAAACTTTGGTTCAGGACCGATAACCGAGTACATGATCTCGGCCCCCTCCTTTTCCAGTGGCAACCGGGCGCTCGGCACATAGCCCTGGCCCTCTTCTTCCTGCCACTGGAGGGTATCGATCCACTCGTCCGGCTTTACCCACATCTGGTTCATGGTTGCAGCATGGCTGTGAACCGTATCCTGAAGATAAAGGGGCACCATGTCTAATTTCGCGCATATCCGACGAACCACGAGAAGCATGTAGGCGATATCGATTCCAAACGGACAGTACATGCCACAGCGGCGGCAAAGATTACATTCGGTATAGGCTATTTCAGCGCATCTTTTGATAAATGCGGCGTCAACAGCGCCTTTGTTCTTTAACATTACCCATATGGTATCTTTTATCTTGGTAACCGGGGCGTAGCTGACATCCCGGTCATTAGAAAGATACCACTGGCAGGCCTCGGCGCATAACCCGCAGTGGATACATGTATTAACGTAAGTCCACAAACGACCGCCGGTTTCTTTATCTATAACTTCATTGATAACTTTTTGTATCTGTTCGGGTCTGAGTTTTGCCTCGGTCTGATCCATGGCATCATCTACTACCGGTTCTCTTTTAGCTATGGTGGGTTTCATAATATTCTCCTTAACATTGTATTGCTGTTAAATTCTTACCAATCCTTTGAATGCTTTACATGACCTTGCTCACTCCCGAAATATGCTCTTGTAAAAACAAAGAAGAGCATGTGGCTTAGCCTTGTAAAAGGAATGGCTATCAGCATGATCTCGCCGGCAAGGATATGAATTATCAGCATGGTCTTATAATCAAACCACTGATGGTATGCAATGAAGCCGGTTATAAAGGGCAGAGCGGTAATTGCCAGCAGAAGATAGTCCGAAGCATCGGTGACGTTTTTTACCACAGGGTCTGTTAACCTTCTGTATAAGAAAAAGATACAACCGGCAATAACTATGATTGTCATATAGTCGGCGATTGTATCCGACATGCTCCACCAGCTTATATTCCATGATTCATCCCAGAGAATGATATGAGCCAATAGGAAAATAGGTGTAACAACTAAGCAGATATGAAAGGCAAACGTTACAATAGTAAATGCTGGCCGTTGTTTCATATACTGATTATTAAAGGGTATTACCCAGTGCACAAGAGAAGCTAAACTGTGTTTTAATGACATATGCGGAAACACAATTTTCTCCTTTTTACAACCTGCCAACATGTAGATTATTCTATAAAGACTCCCCGCAATAAAAATGATGAAGGCAGCCCATGCCAGCGGCCCGCGTACCAATTCATACATTTGTTTTCCCCCCCTCAGTAAATGGTATCAAAGTTGTTGGCATTTTTCAAAGGTCTCTCTTTAGGGAACAGAATTACCATTTTTATCAAGTCTACATACTTGCCAACGGGACTATTCGACGATAATATTTTTTGTCTTCTATGCCCCGTATGAGTACCTTGGTCCCGTCAGGAGATATAACAGGGTCCCAAAGGGCTTCATACTTGCTGCCCCATATCTTGCCATTAACTGCTATGGCATACTTGCCGTGTTTTTCTACTTTACAGATTACCTTATCTCCATCGGGGCTAAAAACAGGAGGCCAAATATTATCATAGTACGCACCGTCTCCGAGCACTGTCCCGTCAACAACAAGAAACCAAAATCCCCTGTCTTTGGCAATAGCGGCTACCTTAGTGCCATCCGGGTTAAAATAGGGCTGCAAGACACATTCTCCGAACTTGGTTCGCCAGGGCTGACCGTCTACAGCAACAGTCCATTTGGCAAACGATGTGGCAACTGTTGCCGCGATCCTTTCGCCGTCAGGGCTATAGGTTTGGTACAGGATATTGGTAAAGCCCTTGTCCCAGACAAACGTTCCGTTGGTTGCCAGGAACCATCGGCCTCCTTGCCTTACAGGCGCGGTTACCACATCGTTGTTATTAGGATGAAAGACAGGTTCCCATGTACAGCCGGCTGTTGTCTCCCAGGGGGCTCCATTTACGACAATGCCGTAGTCACAAATAGCGGCTCTATATTCCGCGGCAATTTTTTTGCCGTCATTACTGATGGTGAGTCCGTAGAGATCTACGAAGTTGTTTTGCCACGGCTTGCCGTTTACCACCACCGACCATGTGCCTTTCAAAAACCCTTCAAGATCAGCTTGGCCAAGGGGAACGGTTTGAGCAATAGCGGCCACGGTTTTCCCGTCAGGGCTTATGACATAACTTGCTATACTCTGCAGTTCCTTAGAACATTCCCATGTTTTTTCATCAACTGCGATCCCATATACATCGTCTTGTTTAACAGTTGCCGCAATCACCTTGCCGTCGGCGCTGAACTTGGTATCCCAAATATACTCGTAGGAGTTTTCCCATGCCTTTCCGTCCACAGCCATAGTCCATTCCATGTCCTTTGACGCCAAAACAGTGAGCCTGCCGTCAGGGCTGAATCTGGAATACCATAGCTTTTCATATGGCTCTTCCCACGTCTCTCCATTGACACATACGTTGAATTCTCCTTCCCCTATTTTTACAATAGAGGCAATCTTCTCGCCGTCGGGACTCACATAAGGCTCCCAGACATCTTCAAACCGGGCCTTCCATTCTGCTGTGTCGGCAATCATCTTTTCCTTGCTTTTCCAGTCCCAATTTCCCAAATCAGGCATTCTCACACCTCCCTAATTTTTGTTTGGAGTCTGATCTATAAGAATTTATTTTCATATTGCTTGGCGGACTATTGCTGCCATTTTAGTGCCGGGGTGATTTTGTCCTACTGAAATCGTATATAACCTTAGTCTATTTTTTACAAAAGGTCAAGGTAAAAACGATGGTAAACGGTTGTTTTTTAAAGAAAAACAAGCGAGGCTAACCGGTTGGTGTTATTGGATTAATTAGTGTTTTGTGTCAATAGTGCCTTTTTCCCTTGACAGTGAACGACCTGATTGTTATAGGATAAACCCTTGTATATTTAGTGTATATTCATCAGAAGAATGTACGTATGGTATAGCAATTGAAACCTTGGACCAAGTAAGTTTGAGAGATCACACAAAAAACGGAGGGTTCCCATGTATGAATTTGTAAGAGGGCCGTTGGCCTTGATTTCATTTGCCATCTTTTTTATCGGGATTATCGTCAGAGTCGTCTGGTACGTGAAAGGTCTTGATTGGAGACTCGACAGAGTGGCCTATCTTGAAAAGGCTGATTACGGGATTAGGGGCGCCCTAAAATCTATCTTCCACTGGATATTACCGCTCAATCATACAACCGCAAACCACCCGATTTTTATGGGAGCGACTTATCTTTTCCACATATGCCTCCTGACGGCTCCACTCTTGTTAATGGCTCATGTCATGTTGATAGAAGAATCGTGGGGCATTAGCTGGCCTACCATACCTGATACCATAGCAGATTATATGACCTTGGCGGTCATTGCCGCGGGAGGTTTCTTTTTTGCTCGTCGTTTAGTCTTACCCCACGTTAAAATCTTGACCACCGGATCTGATTTTCTTATCTTGTTCATTGCGTTAGCTCCATTCATTACCGGCTTTATTGCCTATCATCAGTTGATGGGATACAAGCTTTGGTTGATCGTGCATATCCTCGCGGGCGAGATAATGCTTATAGCGATTCCCTTTACCAAACTTTCCCATTTTGTTCTCTTCTTCTGCTCACGTGCTCAAATCGGTATGGATTACGGGATAAAGAGAGGCGGGCAGAAAGGGAGAGGAGTTGCCTGGTAATCTGGTAATAGTGACTCGATAATAATTGTTATCAATAACTTCATTTTAAGGAGAGATAGATATGGCAGAAGAAGCAAAAGAGCAAACCGTGGCGCCTCTTGTTACCAGAGTCCCTATTAAGACCAAAGAGGAACTCGATGTCTTGTTAGCGGATAGACAGGGCAGAGGGTATTACAAGGAACTCGATGCATTCCCTGTTGATACGGATGCATTGAAGAAAACCCTGGAAGCTACGTTTAAGTCCCGCCTAAAGACATGGCTTAAGATTTGTGCCCATTGCGGCATGTGCGCGGATGCCTGCCATTTTTATATCGCGAATGACAATGACCCCGAGCAGGTTCCCTCTTACAAAATCCAATCTACCCTTGGCGAGTTGGTGAAGAAAAAGGGAAATGTGGATAACGCGTTCATGCAGTATTGCATGGATACGGCATGGGGAAAGTGTACCTGCTGTAATCGCTGCGGGATGTATTGTCCTCACGGGATCGATATGGGCGCTATGATGAGCTACCTGAGAGGCCTCTGTTTTTCCCAGGGCTTTGTTCCGTATGAATTGAAAATCGGATCAGGGATGCATTGGGTATACAAGGCTCAGATGGATGTCACCGTACAAGATTTTGTTGAGACTTGTGAGTGGATGGCAGAGGAGTATGAGGAAGATTGGCCCGGCCTGAACATCCCTGTTGATAAAGAGAACGCGGATATTCTATACACAATAAATGCTCGAGAACCGAAACATTATCCGGAGGATATTGCAGAGGCCGCGATTTTATTCCACTTAACCGGCGAGAACTGGACCGTTCCCAGCGAGGGATGGGAAGAGACGAGCCTGGTGATGTTTGCCGGTGACTGGGCGGGTTGCAAGATGCAGGTGGAATCGGTTTTTGAGGCAATGGAGCGGCTCAAACCAAAGAGAATGGTAGAAACCGAATGCGGTCATGCGCACCGGGCCACGGTTACCGAAGGTCCATATTGGGCCGGCATAAAAAGTGGAGATACGCCTGTCCCAACCCAGCATTATGTTGAATGGCTATTAGAGGTGCTGGAAAACGGAAAACTCAAGTTAGACCCTTCCAAAAAGATTAAAGAACCGGTAACACTTCAGGACCCATGCAATTATGTCAGAAATGCCGGACTGGCTGAAGTTACCAGAAAAATTATGCCTTACATAGCAGAGGATTTCCGCGAAATGGCTCAGAACCGTGAGCAGAATTTCTGTTGCTCCGGAGGTGGCGGCATGAATGCGTTGGGGCGTTACCGAGAACAAAGAAACATAGGCTTGAGGGTCAAGCGCGATCAGATTCTGGACACCGGGGCAAAATTTGTGGTTTCCGCGTGCCACAACTGCTGGGACGCGCTCAGAGACCTTGAAGAAGAATACAAGATCGGAATGAAGTGGAGCTTTTTAAAGCCTATTATTCTTAAAATGGTGATTGTGCCGGATCACTTAAAACCAAAAGAATAACGTTATGGAGGCAAGGTTGGAATGAAAACGAAGAAGATAGCGTTATATGTAGTGGTGGC
>JAUWMN010000017.1 GCA_030613165.1 Desulfobacterales bacterium | reverse complement strand
ACGCACATTTTGCGAAAAGACAGGGCTGAACCTTGCCGCTTTTGATATCCTGTTTGATCGAAGCGCACCAAATCCGGCGCCGCTCCGTTCCGAGATAAATTTTATGTTGGGCCGAAAAGGGGTGGGGGGGTCGCATAATTTTTTTACTTATCTGCGACAGGCTATTGATGATCTTACAAAAGTTCCTGGTTCGCCGTAATAGTTCGCCAAAATATGAATCCTCCGCAAGCTATAGATTTTCGTTTGCGGTGTGTTTGAATGAGAGTTCTTTGACCATACAATAGAGCACGGGCACGACAAAGACCGAAATAAAGACCACGGCCATTCCGCCAAACGAGGGGATGGCCATCGGCACCATAATATCAGCGCCGCGACCCGTGGAGGTAAGAATGGGGATTAGAGCGAGTATAGTGGTTGCAGAGGTCATCAGGCACGGTCTGATCCTGCGAACCGCGCCTTCAACTGTTGCGTTCCGTATTGCTTCTATGGAAGTAATATTCCCAGAGGCGAATCTCTGGTCTAAGTAGGTGGCGATCACTACGCCATTGTCGGAGGCAATGCCGAACAGGGCAAGAAAACCGACCCAAATAGCAACACTCAGATTTATGGGGTGCACCTGGAAGAGTCCGCGCATATCGGTCCCCAGGACACTAAGATTGAGAAACCATGGTTGTCCATAAAGCCAGATCATGAGAAACCCCCCGGCCCATGCCACCGCGATCCCCGAGAAGACCATTGCCGTGGTGGAAACAGATCTGAAATGAAAATAGAGAATCATAAATATAATAAAAAAGGCCAAAGGTAGTATAATCTTCAGCTTTTTTTCGGAACGTACCTGGTTTTCATAGCTGCCGGCAAACGTATAGGTAACACCCGCAGGAAGCGAGAACTCCCCGCTTTTAGTCTTTTCCCGCAGGTAGGTCTGGCAATCTTCTACAACATTCACCTCGGCATACCCGGGTTTTTTGTCGAAAATGACATAACCGACCAAGAAAGTATCCTCGCTTTTAATAACTTGAGGGCCACGCACATAGCGAATGGTCGTCAACTGCGCGATCGGTATTTGAACGCCGTCAGGCGCAGGAACAAGTATTCTCTCCAGGGACTCGATCCGGTCCCTCAGCTCGCGCATATAGCGAACGCGCACAGGATACCGCTCTCGACCTTCCACCGTAGTAGTGATTCGTTTCCCTCCAATGGCCACTTCAATAACATCCTGGATTTGGCGTAGCTTTATTCCGTAACGGGCTGTGGCCATACGGTCAATATCTATTTCCAGGTATGGTTTACCCATGATTCGGTCGGCCAGAACCGCGGTAGGCTCCACTGATGGAACCTCTTTAAGAAATCGCTCAAGCTGCAATCCTACCTTCTCGATAGTCTCCAAGTCCGGTCCTTTGATCTTAATGCCCATAGGGGCGCGCATGCCGGTTTGTAGCATAACGATTCGGGCAGCTATAGGCTGGAGTTTAGGGGGAGATACGGCGCCGGGAAGATCCGTAGCGCGAACAATCTCTTTCCAGATATCGTCAGGGCTTTTGATCTGTGGTCGCCACAATCTGTATGGTCTGCCACTGGAATCCGGGATGAGATTGCCGTGGGCGTCCCTGGCGAACGTGCCAGAGGTTTTATCAAAGCGAAAACGTACGCGGCGCCCATCTTTATCGGTGGTGTATTCAGGTTTATAGTTAATAACCGTTTCGAACATAGAAATCGGCGCGGGATCAAGAGGCGTATCTGCCCGGCCGAGCTTCCCCACCACGGAATCGACTTCGGGAATGGAACGGATCGCCATGTCCTGTTTCCGGAGTACATCGAGCGCTTCTCCGATTGAGGCATGGGGCATGATGGTAGGCATAAATAAAAATGATCCTTCATCTAAAGGAGGCATAAATTCTTTACCCAGACCGGGTAATTTATCATTAAGGAATGCTATGACACGCGTATTCCGTACCGGTTCAGGGAGCCAGCCGAACCATGAATCAAAACCGAGCCAGACAAACCCTCCAAAGAGAATCAGAGCCACGGGAAGGGAGAGAAAGGTCATTTTGTGGGCAAGACACCATCGCAGGAGGGACTCGTAAAAACGTTGAAAGATATAAAAGAAGCCGAGGAGGCCGCCGATTAAAACTGCCACAAAGACCAGGTTGCGCAGGACCCCTTTTTCCGGTCCGAGCGGGAGCCAGTACCGGGTGAGGAGCGTCGCAACGATCAGGACAGTCAGCCCTACAGCCAGCCTGTGGGAAATACGTTTCGCTGTTTTCGGGAGTTTTTCCCACAGCAGATTCTTTTGTTTGATTCTGCCGGTAAAAAGGATATGAGCAAACGGAGGAATAATAGCCAGTGCCACGATTACGGACGCGATCAGGGCGAAGGTCTTCGTGAAAGCCAGTGGTTTGAAAAGCTTGCCTTCCGCAGCCTCTAAGGCAAATACGGGGAGAAAGCTTACCACGGTTGTGGAAACCGCGGTCAGCACTGCTCCCCCCACTTCCCTGACAGCCCGAAAGACGACCCCTTCGCGGTCTTCATCGGGCCTTGCTTCTGCAAGATGTTTCAGGATATTTTCGCAGACAATGATGCCCATATCCACCATGGTGCCAATGGCAATCGCGATGCCTGAAAGCGCTACAATATTAGCGTCCACGCCAAAGATCTTCATGGCGACGAAGGACATGAGTATAGCCAGAGGGAGGAGACCGGATATAAGGAGAGAACTCCGCAGATGGAACGTGGCAATAATAACCACGATAATGGTAATGAGGATTTCTTCGGTTAGCGCGGAGTTGAGTGTCCCCAGAGTTTCGTAAATCAGACCTGCCCGGTCATAAAAAGGGACGATTTTGACCTGGCTTATCGTGCCATCAGGCAATGTTTTTTGGGGGAGGCCGGGCGATATTTCAGCGATCTTTTTTTTAACGTTTTTTATGGCGGCAAGGGGATTTTCACCGTAACGAACCACTACACTCCCCCCAACCACTTCCGCGCCCTCTTTATCGAGTGCGCCGCGACGGAGAGCAGGCCCCATGGCTACATGTGCTACGTTCTTTACATAGACCGGTATATTATCATTGACCTTGATTACAGTGTTTTCGATATCTTCCAGGCTTTTGAGAAAACCGACCCCGCGTATTACGTATTCAACCTTATTGACAGCAATGGTGCGCGCCCCAACATCTACGTTCGACATCTTGACGGCCATGAAGACTTCATCAAGTTTAACGCCAAAAGCACGCATGGCATCGGGATCGACATCAATCTGGTATTCCCGGACAAAGCCGCCTACAGAGGCTACTTCCGCCACACCATCAGCGCTTAGCAGGGCATAGCGTATGTACCAATCCTGTATTGACCGGAGCTCATGGAGGTCCCATCCGCCCGTGGGTTTGCCGTGTTCGTCCTGACCCTCCAGGGTATACCAAAATATTTGTCCAAGAGCTGTTGCGTCCGGTCCTAATGCCGGTTGAACACCTGAGGGGAGGGTGCCGGCGGGAAGACTGTTCAATTTTTCGAGTATCCTTGTCCTTGACCAGTAGAAGTCCACCTCTTCTTTAAAGATAACGTAGATTGTGGAAAAACCGAACATGGAGTAAACACGAATGGTTTTGACTCCCGGGATACCCAACAGAGATACAGTAAGCGGGTACGATATTTGGTCTTCAATATCTTGGGGGGATCGACCCATCCACTTTGTAAAGACAATCTGCTGATTTTCCCCTATATCCGGTATGGCATCGACCGGCACGGGATTACGGGGGAGGTCCCCCAGTTCCCAGTCGAACGGCGCGACCATAATCCCCCAGCCGATGATGAGGATCATGAACAATAGCACGACCAGCTTATTTTTTAGGCAAAACCAGATGACTTTATCGATCAATGGTAGCTGCTCCTAATTTGTGCCTTAATGTCTGTGAACCGGAGCCGCAGCCCCGCCCTCGGGATTCATCATGCTCGGTTTGGCCTGAATTTGCATAGCGCTGTCAATCTTGAAGTTTCCATTGACCACAACCAGCTCTCCTTCCTTGAGCCCTGCTCGGATAAGGTAATAATCGCCGGCCCGAGGACCTAAAACGATCTCCCTCCCTTCGAACATGGTCTTATTGTCAGGCATCTGGACATAGACCACCGCACGCTTGCCGGTAATCAAAGGAGCAGTGGCAGGGACCACTAATGGCGCTTCTTTTGGTTCCGCCTTGACGTATCCAAGATCCTCCGCCCGCACCAGCGGCATACCACAGATGTCGCATTTGCCCGGCTTGTTCTTGATGACCTCCGGGTGCATCGGACTTATCCACTTGCCTGCCAGCCCGGGATCCATCACCTTGCCTCCCTTGGCTACTTTCGAGTGTACCACCGCCCTGACAAACATCCCCGGTTTCAACTTTCCGTCCCTGTTGTCCACATTGACCCTTACAGCGACGGTTCTGGTTTTGGCATTCAGTATCGGATCAATAAATGAGATCCGCCCTTTAAATTTTTCTCCCGGATAGGCCTCTGTCATAAGTTCAACTTCCTGTCCATAGCGGACCCACATAATATCTGCCTCATATGCGTCTAATTTGACCCACACCCAAGCGAGATCGGCGATCGTATAAATGCGGGTGCCGGTATCGACATACATTCCTTCTACGGCATTCTTGTGAATAACGGTCCCGCTTATGGGGGCATAAATGGTGATATGGTCGGACGGTTTTTTTTGTCTCTCGATCTTTTTTATCTGTGACGGAGTCAATCCCCAGAGTCTTAATTTTTCACGCGCGGCTTCAAGTGTGGCCAGGGATGCTTCTCGTATAGATTTGATAGCGCTCTTTCTTATATTTTCCACTCCCCTCAATGCCTGAATCAATTCTTCCTGGGCAGTTAAGAGCTCCGGGCTGTAAAGATAGACCAGGTGATCCCCTTTCTTTACGGTAATACCTGTATAATCGACATAAAGCCGGTCTAAACGTCCCGGTACCCTGGCAGCAATATATGCCAATCGTGTTTCGTCATAGTCGACCTTGCCAAACATTCGGATTTGAGATGTTACAAACTTTTTTTCCACAGGCGCTACCTGTATAGCGGCAAGTTTCCGGGCTGTCTCGGAAAGCACGAGGTGACGCGCGGGCATCATGCCAACGTCATGGCCGACATGAGCGCCTGACGGGGGAGCTTCATGCACAGGATGTGTAGGAGGCGCGCCCCTGAAAAGATAACCGAGCAAGAATGCTATGAGAAGCAGGCCCGGAACGATAATCTTTGAATAGTGTTTCCACAAGTTTTGTATGAAGACCTTCATGGCCTATACTCCTATGCCTACGTTATGGGTCTGGGAGCAATTCTTTACCTGCCAACATTTCGAGCTTCGCCAGGCTTTGGGCATAATCAACAAGGGACCTTTCATAAGAGAGACGAAACTCCAATAGAATGCGTTGGGCATCGATCAAATTGATAAAGTCGACTTTGCCGCCTTCGAAAGCTTTTTGTGTGACTTCAAGGGATTCAGTCCCCTTGGGTATAAGGGTATCCCTGTAAAGGTTGATCTTTCGCTTGGCGTCGGCAAACTCATAAAAGGTCATTTTGAGTTCGGCGATCAAGCTGTTCGCAACATTGATTCGGGTTCCTTTTGCCGCTCTCCACCGTGCGCGAGCCTCGCTTTCGGCAGCTTTATACTTACCATACCAAATGGGTATGTTGATGGAAACCATGGCCATGACCGGGTCTTTGCCGCTGTCCGGCGTAGCCGTATTCAGGGCATCGTCCGTATCAATAAATTCCGCCCCTATGGTAATATCGGGAAAGTAGTTTTTACCGGCCAGATCTATTCCTGACTTTGCTTTGGCAATTTGACAGTCCATGGCCTTAAGGTCAGGGTTGTTTTCTGAAAGCCGGCGAACAAGGTCCTTCTTCGAATATGTCATCTCTAATTCGGGTATTGACGTGGGCCAGGGGAGGGGAGCATCAGAAGGGCGGTTGAGCGCTGCATTAAGTTCTGCCGCAATAGGTCCCCGCAGCTCTTGGAGAGTTTGCAATCTATCGATTAATTTGCCGAGTTCCACCTGTGCTTTGATTACGTTGGCATAGCTCTCTGCCGCGGCTCTATATTTTGTCCGTGCAACCGCCTCTAAATATTTTACCAGGTTCACATTTTCTTGAGTAATGGCGATTGCTCGGGCCAGGTAGTAATATTCATAGTAGTATTTTTTTACCTGAAAGAAGAGTTTGAGTTTTGCTGCCTCGTATTGCTGTTGAATGGCTTTTGCAGCCTCTGTAGCAACGTCTCCTCTGGCTTTTAGCTTGCCCAACCAGGGGAATGTTTGTACAAGTCCAAATTTTTGTCGCTGTGGTCCGACCCGTGTCTCTACCTCTTTGACAAAGTATGTGTAGTTGAAACGCGGGTCTGGAAGGGACCGATTTTGTGGTATTCTTTCGAGTGATGCCTTCCACCGATTAAAGGCTGCTTTTAGTCCGGGGTTATTAAGCGCTGCATATGCGATGTAGTCGGATAGTGTGGAGTTTTCGTCAAGCTTGGGCAGAAGAGATGGAGGCAGTGACTCGTCAGCATTAACGTATGAGCTATGCTCTACTTGATGAAATTGTTCAAACGCATGTCGTTCCTTTGACGTGGCACAGCCTACTGTCCATATAGTAAGTAGACAAAACGCTGTGAAAATAAACATTCCAAGTGATTTGCTTTTTTCCGGCATGGGTCGTATTCCTTACGCAGATATCTCGTCGGTGAGAGGCCTTTGCAAAACCGCCATTATGAAGTTTTTCCCTTCCCCCGGCGACGGAATTTCACTGCGCTCAACTTGCAGGACAACAAAATGTGACGTTTTGCAAAGGACTCGATGATACGGCTGAACGGAGAAAGTTAATTGAAGATGAGCAGTGAGATGAAATATATTTTGCTGAAGTAATCTTATTAATATATTATAACACGATTAAGATTGATGATAAAGTTAAAATTTGCTAAAAAAATTCGTTTTTTCGAGCACTTTAAAAGTCATCCAACGCACTCTTTGGTATGAACCTCCAAAGCTTCTTAGAAATCAAGACCTTTCGTCCCTTCTTCTCCACTCTTCAACCCTTTTCCTTTATTCTCGAACCTTATCTGAGTCTGACATAGATTCAGCCGTCATAGCCAAAACGGCTACTATGGCGAAGTCGGCGATTGAGCACAAGAAGACGTTTTTGCAATTTCTTGCAAAAGTTTTCCCATTAAAAGAGAAATAGATTGCATATGAGTGGAAAATGATTGCATATTTTGTTCTCCTTCCGAAAGTGCTTTTTACCAGCTCAATTGTTTAAAGTTATGTAAATACAACATGTTAGAGTTAAAAGGTTAAATGGGCATGACTTTTGCTTGGCTTATTAGTTAAGATCATAATTGGTTTTAACGAAAATCAGGGGGCAACATATAGTGTTCAACAGGATATTAAATATTCAACACTGCTTCAACCCGCTTCATGTGTATTGCCGCCTGATAGAGAAAGGTTTGAATAAGCGACTTTCTATCTCGATATGCAGGTGTTACGAACTTATTGTATACAGTTGGATTGTCTGGCTTACAGTAATTGCGACGCACATTTATAGGCTTAAACACCCCACACGTTAAGTATACTTTTCGCGCAGTGCGGAAAGTATTTCCTATTTTCGTCAAATCCTCGTAGCAATCTCAAATCCCACCAATTCTTCAATACCATATCAATAACTAATCGACACGGCTGTTTAAATTTAGCTTTACATCATTTGTTTTTTTATGGTAATATAAGTTTATTCAATCGTCCTACAGAGAAATTCCCGTTTAATACAAGACAATTCAACCAAATCATTTTCCCTTGTACGAAGACCTTTGCACAACGCGACATTTTTTTGTCAGGCAAGGAAGGCGAAAATCTTAACCGGAGGAATACATTAGGTATTTTGAGGATTAATATTTGAAGCCTGACGCCGCATCACGGAAAAATGGTAGTTATGCAAAAGTCTCGTACGAACCACGGGCATATTGTTAACCGTGATAACCCCTCATCATCAATTTTTCTTTGAGAATTTTTTAAATACTACTTGAATAAGGAGGCTACGATGGACTTAAAGAAACTTAAGAAGATCTTGGCAGGGTTTAGTATTGCCGGGCTGATTGCCGGCGCTTCACTTCCGATCACCGGATGCTCTACCCCGGACGAGAAGACGCAGACGAGTTGCAGCGGGTCATCGTGCAGTGGCAAGACCCAAACCGACGACGACAAGAAGGGCAAGAGTTCCTGTGGAGGGTCTTCCTGCGGGAAGAGTTCTTGCAGCTGACCGGTATTAGGGTGTGCATCTGAAACTCGAAGAGATTTACCCCAAATGCCGCTCTATTTTAGAGCCTAAAGCCTGGAGTCAGCTCATTGCGGGGTGTGACGAATCCGCGGAGCTTGACAGGGTGGCCGATAGACTTGCGGGTCAGTCGGGCGCGATTGGTTTGCCCGCTTTTCTGCCCGACCTTGCACGTGTGGAGTGGGCTCGCTACAAAGCAGCAGCCGGCGAGATTGCAATTCCCCGAGAACTCGAGCAGCTTCAGGTTAATCCCACACTTGTACTGCTCACGCTTTCCTGGAAACTTTCCTCCCTTCTGACTGCTAAGAGCGACGCTTCCCCTGCTATGCCTATCCCCGGCGAGGAATTATTGCTCGTCTGGCGGGACCCTGGATCCGGAAAGACAGAGACCAAAGCTGCCACAGAGGAGGATCTCCTTGTACTCAAGATGGTAATCGAGGAGGTTGACCCGGTGGCAGCGGCAGCGGCAGGTGAAGTCCCGATCGGCTCCGTCGATGCCGCGATTGATCGTGCAGTCCATAGGGGCATCCTGATCGCACCCCCATCACGCATACGGCGCGATTCTGATAGTTTCCCTCTGGGACAGAACACGCCTGAGCACTTCTTGTCCGCATCCGCATTTACTCTTCAGTGGCATGTGACCCAGGCCTGCGATCTTCACTGTAAACACTGTTATGACAGGAGCAGGCGATCCAGCCTTAGCCTGGACCAGGCTGTCGGTATTCTTGACGACCTACGTGCTTTTTGCCTGAGTCAATATGTTCGAAAACATGTCTCCTTTACCGGTGGCAATCCGCTTCTCTATCCACATTTTTCTGAACTGTATCGCGCTGCGTCAGAACGTGGTTTCTCCATCTCGATTCTCGGAAATCCCACACCCAGGGAACGTATGGAAGAGCTGCTTGCGATCCAGAAACTTACGTTTTTTCAGGTGAGCCTGGAAGGCTTGCCGGAACACAACGATATCATACGCGGCCCAGGGCATTTCGCGCGAGTGATCGAATTTCTTGCGGTGCTCCGGGAACTTGACATCTACTCTACAGTGATGCTCACCCTCACGAGAGACAACATTGATCAGGTACTCCCTCTTGCCGAGAGGCTTCGCGGGTTAGCCGATGACTTTACCTTCAACCGTCTCTCTCCGGTCGGAGAGGGGGCAAACCTTCAACTCCCCACACGCGAAAAGTATGCCGCCTTTCTGGAGGCGTACGTAGCGGCATCGGAGAACAATCCTATCATTGGTTTCAAGGACAACCTCATCAATATAGTGCTTCACCAAAAGGGAAGGGAACCCTTTGGCGGGTGTACCGGCTATGGATGTGGCGCGGCGTTCAACTTTATGGCAGTCCTACCGGACGGAGAAGCCCACGCCTGCAGGAAGTTTCCCTCTCTTATTGGAAACGTACTGGATCAAAGCATCGCTGATATCTATGAGTCCGATATAGCTCGTCGCTACCGCCAGGGGTGTAATACATGTCGTTCCTGTGCCATCCGTCCGGTATGTGGCGGCTGCCTTTCGATTGCCCATGGCCACGGCTTGGACATGTTTGAAGAACGAGATCCGCAGTGCTTTATGGAGATGGCCTGACAGCAACTCTCGCTGCGAAGGTCGCGACATAAAGGTCTCCCTTTGATCCATTGATTAGGAGGTTATGTGCCTCGCATTTTTGCTACCTACGTGGAAAAGGCCAAGCGCATTTTAGATCAGAACTGGATGGGATCATCTACCAAACCTGCTCCTTCACTTTACCCACACCAGTGGAATTGGGATTCGGGATTCATTGCTATAGGTCGCTCTCACTATGACATTGAGCGAACAACCATGGAGATCGAAACTCTCTTCGGCGCCCAGTGGCGAAACGGCATGCTGCCGCAAATTGTCTTCAATCCCAACGCACTTGGGCACTACTTCCCGGAGCCTGACTTCTGGCAGACCGAACGGTCCCCCAACGCCCCGGACGGCACGCTGACATCAGGCGTTACCATGCCCCCAATTCACGCTATAGCGGTGGAGAAAATCTACCGCAACTCCAGGCGCCCCCGTAACATACTCCCTTTTCTGGAGCGTATCTATCCCAAGCTGATAGCTCTACACGAGTACCTATATCGGGAGCGAGACCCCAACAACGAAGGGCTTGTCTATATACGTCATCCCTGGGAGTCGGGTATCGACAACTCGCCAACGTGGGATCTTCCCCTCCAGCGGATAGCGATTGACCGGGCCACAATGCCCCCATATCAACGCAAAGACCTTGAGCACGGAGTAGACCCGAGTATGCGCCCCACCGACGAGAACTACGACCGATACATTTACCTGGTGGATCTGTTTCGCCGGCGTAACTATGACGAATACAGTATTCGCGAATCGTGCCCATTCCTCGTCCAGGACCCGCTCTTTAACTCGGTGCTATGCAGAGCTAACCAGTCACTGGCAGAGATAGCACGTGTAATCGGCGCGTCTCCGGATCTGCCGCTCTCCTGGGCCGAAAAAACAGCGGCATCCATGCGGCGAAAGCTGTGGCACCCCGAACATAAAATATTTGATGCATACGACCTGGTGGCCGATGACCCCATCGAGGTAGATACCGCCGCGGGTTTTCTGCCGCTCTTTGCCGGAGCGGCAAGCCGAGAGCAGGCCGAAAGCCTCTACCAGCATCTTGATTCTGCCTCGTTTTGTGCCCTTAACCAGGGTAACTGTTTCACTGTTCCTAACTACGACACCCAGAGCCGGGATTTTGACCGCGCCAATTACTGGCGCGGACCCGTATGGATCAATATCAACTGGATGCTCGCCCAGGGTCTCCGCCGCTACGGCTATACCCTGAAGGCCGACTCTCTGCAAAAGGATCTCTTACAGCTCCCTATACGCTTCGGCTTTCACGAGTACTTTGATTCCTTCGATGGCACGGGGTACGGAAGCGACAATTTCAGCTGGACGGCAGCCCTGTTTATCGACCTGGTGCATGAATTTTACGAAAGCGAGACAATATCGAGGCGGGTAACCGCCAAGGTGCGCGGTTTCTTCACCTCTGATATAGTATTAAACAAGGGAAACATAATGCCTGATATCGCACTCGACAACCTTGCGGGCGCTCTCATGCGGGCCATTCGGGCATTGCGGAATTCCTTTTACGATACCACGAGGGGCCGGGTAGACTACCAGGCGCTCCGGGAGTCTGCCGAGTACCAGGACTACCGAATTCTTACCAATGGTTTACGGGGATTCCGTCTGTCCCGTCTCGTAGGACGTCGGCAAAAGCTGGCCTTTTGGGTGAACCTTTATAACAGTATTGTGGTCGACGGTATTGCGTCTCTCGGCATTACTCAATCGGTTCAGGAAATCCCTCGCTTCTTTAGGCGCGTGAAGTACGATATCGGGGGTTACCTCTTCTCCGCCGCCGACATCGAACACGGGATCCTGCGCGCTAACACTCGCCCCTGGTTTAGTCCGCTACGACAGTTTGGTCCCGGAAACCCTCGCAAGTCCTTTATGCTCAAGCCTGTGGATCCCCGTATTCACTTCACCCTGGTGTGCGGCTCTCGGTCCTGTGCTCCTATCGACTGTTATGACGCGGCTACGATTTATGACCAGCTTGAGGATGCTGCCGGAAGCTTCGTAAATTCTTCAGAAGTGATCGTCCTCCCTGAAGAGAACAAGATACTCTTATCTGAGATCTTCCGCTGGTATGAACCCGACTTTGGCGGGCGACGCGGCGTTGTGGATTTCCTTTATGACTATCTGCATGACACAGAAGCCCGGCAATTCATCCGGAACAAAGCTGAATCGCTTAAGTTTGAATACATTTACTACGACTGGAACCTTAATCGATAAAGATCCTATATGTCCTTTGACCAGTCTTCCAACTCCTCTGCCTGATATTCTTCCTGTTTCAGTGTAAGATCGAGGTTGATGACCAATCCCTCGTGTTTTTTAACTTCACCGTCCTGTCCCAGTTCGCTGTGTCGGGCAAGCGCTGTTCTGGCATCCTCCAATGCCCTTTGTAATACTACGCCGATCACGGTACTTTTATCGATAGGGTCGGCTTTGAGCCGGGGCGAAATGCCGTTTTCAGCGATGTCTTCGGCAAAGTGGGCAAGCTGTTTCATCTTTTCCATTGCCTGATCCATGAGCTGCCATCCCATGATTCCATCATTTTGAAAGACCCACGCGTTCCGGATGTGCTGCATCATTTCAGTGTATTTGCTTGTTACCTCCTCTTGGAGAC
>JAUWMN010000180.1 GCA_030613165.1 Desulfobacterales bacterium | reverse complement strand
TACTAAACTGGATGAAGCAAAATCTCGAGGCGCTATCATAAACCAGATTATGAAAATAAAGGCGCCGATATCTTTTGTTACCAATGGGCAAAGAGTCCCTGAGGATATTGCGGCGGCGTCGAAAATGGGGATTTTGCGTCTTTTGTTTGACACTAAATAAACTCTAACGGAGAACTAACATGGATCAAGCAAGCGGCTTAAGACAGATGGTAGATAAAAAAGCGAGCTATATGTACAACACAAATACGCCGCAAAAAAAGATAAAACGCCGATCACTCACAACGCCACGTATAATTGCCGTCACGAGCGGAAAAGGCGGTGTCGGAAAGACCAATATAGTGGGAAACCTTGCTATAGCCTTTAGAAGACTCGGAAAGCGTGTGTTGATACTTGACGCGGATCTTGGACTGGCTAACATTGACATAATATTCGGACTCAATCCACAGTACAATATCAATCATGTCATCAATGGAGAAAAAGACATTGCCGGGATTCTTATAAAAGGACCTGAAGATATTTATATCATACCGGCAGGATCCGGAATACAAGAACTCTCACAATTGACAGAGGGGCAGAAACTTAATCTTTTAAGTGAATTTGATGCCATAGATGATTCGTTCGATATATTTTTGATTGATACCGGCGCTGGAATTTCTTCAAACGTAATATATTTCAATATCGCGGCGGTAGAACGGATCGTAGTGGTTACACCGGAGCCTACTTCCATTACTGATGCATACGCGCTTATTAAGGTCATGTATACAAAACATGGAACCGACACCTTTAAGATACTCGTAAACATGACAAAAGGGGCGGCGGAAGCCGAAGCCGTATACAAAAATCTAAGTAGTTCGGTTACGAGATTTTTGGGAGATATATCCTTAGATTATACAGGGTTTATCCCGCGGGATGATAACTTCCATAAGGCTGTAAAAAAACAGCAGGCCATTATCCAGCTATACCCTGAAACAGCATCGAGTCAGAGTATAATTAAAATAGCAGAATACCTTTCAAGATTATCACGCGAAGAGCTTCCTGACGGGAACATTAAATTTTTTTGGAAGAAGATTGTAGCTTCCTATTAAACCAGTAACCTATAAGGGCTTGTGATTAATGATAATGCATAAAGTCAGCAGAAAGACATCCTACAGTAATTCAACATGTAAAATGTGCGCAAAGGATCGAGAGGCGTTAATCATTCAATATGCCCCCTTTGTTAAATACATAGCGGGCAAGATGGCCATGAAGGTCCCCCCGAACATATCACTTGATGAGTTGATAAGCGCGGGCACTCTGGGGTTGGTTGACGCGGTAAATAAATTTGCCCCCGGACGTGACATTCAATTTAAGACCTATGCGGAATTCAGGATCAAGGGGGCCATATTAGACGAATTGCGCGGTATGGATCAATTTTCCCGGTCAATAAGAAAAAAGATTCACGCGATTGAAGCAGCAATCAGCTCTACCGACGCGAAACTTGGAAGGCCTGCTGAAGACGCGGAAATCGCCAGGGAGATGGGGGTCGGGCTTGAAAAATACTATGAGCTCCTTGCAGACGTGCAGGGATATTCTATACTAAGCTTGGACGAATTCATAAAAGCCGGTTCCGATAATACAGAGTCACAAGAGTCATATAAGAACCAAATCAGAGGGGATAAAACACCAGCCCACCATGTAGACAGGATGGAACTAAGGAAAGTGATCGCCAACGCTCTCAAGACGCTCACGTCAAAAGAGCAGATGGTTATATCTCTATATTATTATGATGAATTAACACTCAGGGAGATAGGAAGTGTTATGGATTTGACGGAATCGAGAATTTCACAGATACATACCAAGGCAATCATAAAATTAAAGATTCGTTTGAAATCGTACTATGAGCAGAGATGAGGGACCGGTGGAACACGAGCTTAAAGATAAAGATTTTTTTGAAGACGGTAATATAGAAGACGATTTAAGTAAGCTCGAAGCAGAGATTGAGAAATCCGACGGCACAGAAGATGATATACCCTCGATTGACGATGTAGAGCCAACCGACAAAAAGAGTGAAGCCGTTGAACTTGATCACGCGTATGTTTTGCTTGAAGAGGAACAAAAAAAGATCGAAGAGACCGAAGCCGCAACTCCCGAACCAGAACCCGAGCAACCATCCACTCCTGTAAGTCCTTGGTATTTAAATAAAAACATAATCGCTGCTTCTACAATAGCCCTCATTATAGCCATAATGTTTGTAATATACATGTTAATGGGACACCGGGTGGAGTCTGATAAAGGGAAACAAAAAGACCCTGTGGACCCTGTGTATTCTGGCATTGTTCGGGGGAAGGTGGAGCCGAGAGTATTATTGCCGGATCCCCCTTTGGCACTATCGCCTTTTATTGTTCCGATCGATAGAGGAACAGATGATGCCTACTGGTACTTAAGTATTTCTGTAATGTCGCCGAATAGTAAGGTATACGAGGAAATTAAAAGAAAAAGGGCGTTTTTAAGAGAGGGACTTTACAACTTACTTAGAGAAAGAGTCAACGGCGGCAAAGCTGACATTACTCCACGGGAAGAAATAAAGAAGGAAATATTGAAGTCCCTTAATAAAGGATTGCAGACCGGAAAGGTTAACAAGATCTATTTTACGTCTTTTCTTTTGGTGTAACCCATGAAAATGATCGAACGAACAATTTGCCGCCGGATAGGATTTAGAGATGTCAAGTACCATCAATATGAACGTTGTGCTGAGTCAAGGGAACGCAGTCAAAGAGGTGCAGAGTGTAAAGGAGCAGAACCTCGAACTGAACCAGATTCTTGTGGCTCAACATCAAAAGAAAAAAGAAGCGGAGGGAAAAGATCGCGTTAAAGAATTTAAAGAAACTGAACAGGTTAAAATCAATAAAGATGCATCCAAGGGTTCAAAACAGGAGGCAAGATCAGAGCAGGAGAGAAAAAAGGGAGATGAGACCCCCGAGGATAAGAAACCACAAGAACATATATTAGATATAGTAGCTTAAGGCCAATAAAATACCCTTATGGAATTCTGGATAGTCGGACAACTCGTTGTTGATATTGTTTTACTTTTCCTTTGTGTCTACCTTGTTAGGGCGATTAAGCATCGTAGCTCAGGCGACATTGCCGACAAAACAGTTGGCAGGCTAAGAGAAGTAATGGAGCCTGTGTTGAGAGATGCGGAAAAAGTAGCTAAGGAATTTGAATCGCAGCTAAAAACAAAACAACAAACTATTCGGAAACTGAATGAATATTTGGATGACCGAACCATTAGCCTTAATCTTCTTCTTAACAGAGCAGAGTTGTATATGGAAGAGTCTCAAGAGAAGGATAAAAAAACCGCGTCAAAACTTCATGTGGTTGATCAACAAAAAGAGATTATAGCCCTCGCACAAAAAGGACTTGATTCTGAAAAAATAGCAAAACAGCTATCAATTTCGGTTGGAGAAGTTGAATTGGTGCTTAATTTGAAAAAGAAGTTTTTGCAAATGGAGATAGAGGACCATCCTTCTTGAATGATATCAGCCATATACTAATATCTTCCGCAAAGGCTGAAATTCAAAATATCATCGGCGCCGAAAGAGGCCCTGCTTTAAAGAAAAACGAGATCGTAGAAGGCCGGGTCTTAGATTCCAGTTCCCCACATAATGCCGTACTCCTAATCAAAGGGAAAAAGGTCGTAGTAAAGACGCTGTTCCCCCTGCAAAAAGGAAATGTCTCTCTGTTTAAAGTTGAACAGGTAGCGCCGCAAACAATTTTAAAAATGCTCAGCATGCACAGATCTGTGGGAGACGGTCCTGTTTCTCTTTTGGCAGCCACATCCGGAAGTTCTTCCCCATATCAGTCCCTTGTAAAATTGTTTAATCTGCTTGCTTCATCAAGTCTGAGCACGACGGACAGAGAGATAACCTCGATTATATCCGACATCAAGATATTATTGACAAGTATTGCCTTGAAATCAACCAATACGTATGATTCTAATTTTGTAAAGACGTTTATTGATAGTTCAGGGCTGGTGTGGGAGCATAAGCTTAAGCAGCTGATGTTGAACAAAACCATTTCGAGCAATGACATCAATATGCTGATGAAAGGTGATCTTAAGGGCTTGACAATGAAATTGCTGCAAGCTTGGAAGGCATTTGATGCAGCGCCAAAGGAGGAAATTCAAAGATTCGTTGGCGCATTAGAACAACTTCAGGTTTTGAACCACACTGCTCTGGCAGAAAAGGGGAAGCTCTTTTTTCCATTTCCTATTCAATTGGACGACTTCTTCAGCTATGGTCAACTCCTGATCGGACTCCCCAAGAATAGGGAAAAGGATAATACAAAGGAAGAAGGAGAGGATATAATCCGAATCTCATTTCTACTGCAGATGTCTCATATTGGTCCCCTCCGCGCGGATATGTCCATTTTGGACAAAACTATCAGAGGTCGGTTCTTGGTTGCGGACCCCCAAATACAGTCGTTCATTGACAAACATATTCCGGAGCTAAAGACGCGTTTTTTGCGGCTCGGTTTTTTAGTACACGATTTTGTATGCGCTTTGGAAGAGATCAAGGTGTTGGAAAGCTTCTC
>JAUWMN010000025.1 GCA_030613165.1 Desulfobacterales bacterium | reverse complement strand
CCTTTTGAAAAGCTATTAGGCGATTTGTCTGGAGCCTATTCCCGCCGGATAAACATACAGTACTGATTGGTTTATCAAGTTTTTGATAACAAAAAAGTAGTTAAGGTAATTCGACTGTGGACCCATTATGAAGCGGAGACCTAAAATGTTTCATCGATCAAAACGCGTAGTCATTGAGGGTTGTATCTTAGTATTTCTTCTTGCCGTGGCGCCGGCCAACGCGGCAGTCGTCGAATATGATCTCACGATAGCGCGGCAAGAGGTGAATATCACCGGAAAGCCCGCTCAAGGCATGACCATCAATGGAGGCATCCCCGGCCCGACATTGCGCTTCAAGGAAGGCGACACCGCCCGGATCCGCGTCCATAACAACATGAGCGTAGGAACATCCATTCACTGGCACGGCCTACTGGTGCCGCCCAACATGGACGGCGTTCCGTATATCAGCTTTCCGCCCATCGCAGCAGGGGCGACCTTTACCTACGAATTCCCCATCCGCCAAAGCGGGACTTACTGGTATCACTCCCACACAAATTTACAGGAACAAAGCGGCGTTTACGGACCAATCGTTATCGAACCAAGGCAAAAACGCTTCCACGCAGATCGCGACTACGTTGTGCTCATCTCAGATTGGACAGATGAAAACCCACACACGGTGTTGCGCACCCTCAAGCGAGGCAGCGAGTGGTATTCAACTCAAAAGGGGAGCGGTCAGAGCATCTTCGGCGCTGCCCGCCTTGGGATGCTCGGCAGCTATTTCAAACGTGAGTTGCAACGCATGCCGCCCATGGACATTGCGGATGTCGCTTACGATCGGTTTCTGGCCAACGGCAAACCCGAGTCTGCTCTTTCTGCCCGTCCCGGCGAAACCGTGCGGCTGCGCATAATAGACGGATCTGCCACCACATATTTTCATCTTGAATTCGCCGGCGGCCTTATGCAGGTCATCGGCTCGGACGGCCAGGATGTGCAACCCTTCGAACAAAAACGTTTTCTTATTGGAGTCGCTGAAACCTATGATGTTCTTGTCCGAATGCCTGCGGCGGGGGCCTATGAATTCCGCGCGACCGCCCATGACGGTTCGGGCTACGCCTCGGTCTGGATCGGTTCCGGCAAGCGTCATCCAGCCTCTGATATTCCCAAGCCGAACCTCTACCATGACATGGGGCATTTCAGCCTGAGACATATTTTCGCACTCACCCCGGCCGGCTCAATGGGCCTGTCCGATCGTGAGGTGCAAGCCGGTACGTTCGACAAGCCAGGCATGATGCATATGGGAGGCATGCACGGCATGGAAAGCATGGACCACGGTGGCCCCTCCGTTCCGCTACCTTCTCAGACCTCGCGAATCGGCAAACAATACGGTACTGATTTTGGTTTTCTCGCTGCCGACGTGTCCGCACGTAAGAACCTCGCGGTTGACGGTATGACCTCCGAGCGTCCTTGGCCGCCCTACGACAAACTCCGCTCAATCAAACCCACGGCCTTTGCCGCAGACAAACCCGTCCGTGCAATTCGCCTCACCCTCGACGGCGACATGGACCGCTACGTCTGGTTGCTTAACAAAAAACCCCTTTCAGAAAGTGATTCCATCCACATCCATGAAGGAGAGATCGTGCGTTTTATCATGATTAACCGCACGATGATGCACCATCCAATGCATCTGCACGGACATTTTTTCCGCGTGGTCAACGGCCAGGGAGACCAAGCTCCACTTAAACATACCGTTGACGTCGCACCCATGTCCACCACGGTCATTGAATTCGATGCAAACGAGCTTGGGGATTGGTTCTTCCACTGTCACCTCCTCTACCACATGAAGAGCGGCATGGCCCGCGTGGTGCACTACGAGGAGTTTACCCTTAATCCTGAGCTATCCGCAATCCGGCCCAACCTCTATAAAGACTCCTGGTATTTTTGGGGTCGGGCCGACATCCTAAGCAACATGACCGAAGGCCTTTTGACCTTCTCCAACACCCGCAACATCTTAACCGCGGAGTGGGAAGGGGGGTGGCGGGAAGTGGACGAAACCGAATGGGAGGGGATCTTCAGGTGGGATTATTACATAAACCGTTTTTCCACGATCTTCGCCGGCGCCAATTTTCTCGATGAAGAAGATGAGTCAAATAAAACGCGAGGTGTGCTGGGATTTCACTATCTACTGCCGCTCAACGTCGAATCGAGGGTTTGGGTTGATTCTGACGGCGGTGCACGTATCAATCTCGAAAAGGAATTTACATTGACCCCGCGTCTCATGCTCGTGGGTGAAGCCGAATACGATACCCATGACCTGTGGGAGGGCAGCGTGAACCTGAACTACACTGTCCATAAACACTTCTCATTCATAGTGCTATGGCATTCCGAATACGACTGGGGCGCCGGTGTAACGCTCCGTTTCTAATAAAATCTATAAAATCTCTCCTGTTGACTTTGGACGAATGATTTTCTATCCTTTTAGTTTATGAAACCTTTTTCCTTTGTACATGCCGCTGACCTTCATCTTGACAGCCCCTTCACAGGGATAACCGTCCAGTCGGATGCAATCGGCGAAGTCCTTTATACCGCTACGTTCAAGGCATTTGAAAATCTCTTGGACCTGTGCATTGAAAAGCGAGTCGATTTTCTCCTTATATTTGAGAACCTCTCCGCAGCAAGCTACGGGGTATCTATAATGTCACATGCCCGCTTTCGCGGGAATGGCGAAGCAAGCTTCGGGGAATTAGACCCAAAAAGAGGTTTAAAGTAGGTCGGGCTTATGACTGTTCTTCTCTCAAACGGAAAGGTTGCACGACGTCAGAAAAATTGCGCTTCTTTGCCAACCTCTTAACCGTAGCGAGACGATGAACCTCACAAAACTAAAGGATTGTCTATGAATGCAATAGCTCTAATCATTATTTCCGGTGTAAGTTTAGTCATCGTACTATTAATGATTCTCATTCTGAGACGTTTTAGTAAGTTATCAACTATAGCTTCGTCTAATGCTCAATATGATGAACTTACAGAATTAATTGAGAGAAATGAAAAAAATTTAAGAGAAGGCTTTTCTGAGACCAGAAAGGAAACACGAGAAGTTAATGCCGAGAACAGAAAAGAGATTAATGGTTTATTTAAAAGCTTGCAGGATACTTTATTAAACAGAATTTCTGAAAATATTAATATTCAAAAAAAGCAATTGGATTCATTTTCCAACTCATTGAATGAATTGTCAGAAAAAATGATCAAAAATTTTAATGAGTTTCAAGAAAACATTAATATGTCATTTCAAACATCCAATGAGAGCGTAAATAAAAAACAAAATGAATTCAGAGATAAAACTGTTAAAAAGTTCGAAGATTTTGAAGAAATAATCAAAAAAGACGCGAAGGAAAATCGCAAAGAGCTAAATGAAGGATTAAAATCTTTTGAAGATAAATTTAGTACGGGAATCAAGGATTTTAATGAGCAATTACAACTGAAATTCAGCAATTTGAACAAACAACAAACCGACCTAAACCAACAATCGAAAGCAAGTATTTTAGAAATTAAAGAAACTGTTGAGAAACAACTTAAATCAATCAGAGAAGATAACACCCAACAACTAAACGAGATGCGTAAAACTGTAGATGAAAAACTACAAACCACATTAGAAAAACGTTTGGGAGAATCTTTTAAACAAGTAAGCGAACGCCTGGAATTGGTACATAAAGGACTGGGTGAGATGCAAACCCTGGCAACAGGCGTGGGAGATCTAAAGAAAGTACTTTCCAATGTGAAAACACGAGGCATTCTGGGTGAATACCAATTAGGCAATATTCTTGAGCAAATTTTAACTCCCGAGCAATATGCAAAAAATGTCGCTACAAAAAAAGGCAGTCAGGCAAATGTTGAATTTGCAATAAAGCTGCCGGGTAAGGCGCAAGATGAAAGTGTATGGCTACCTGTTGATTCTAAATTTCCCATGGAAAGCTACCAATTACTTATAGATGCTTATGAAGAAGCAGACACGATAAAAATAGACCAATCACAAAAACGACTAATCAAGGTTATAGAAAATTTTGCCAAAGATATTAGCGGCAAATATATAGACCCTCCGCACACAACCGATTTTGCCATTATGTTTCTTCCTGTTGAAAGTTTATATGCCGAAGTATTAAGGCATCCCGGTCTTTTTGAAACCTTGCAAAACAAGCATCATGTCGCCATTACAGGGCCAACTACCTTGTCAGCTTTAGTAAATAGTCTCCACATGGGCTTTAGAACCCTGGCCGTACAAAAGCGGAGCAGCGAAGTCTGGAAAGTATTATCAGCTGTAAAGACCGAATTTGGTAAGTTCTCAGCACAACTTACCAAAGTTCATAATCATTTAAACACAGCATCAACTTCTTTGGATACTTTGCGACATACAAGAACAAATGTGATGGAGAAAAAATTACGCACTGTAGATACGCTGGATTCTCCTGAAGCTACAGAAGCGCTTGAACTGAAGGAAAACAAGTAATTAAATGAACGGACCATCTTAAGTTGGTGTTCGCTCAGGAATGGCCTTGACAAGAGACGCCTTTCCTTAGTAGTGTGCCTAACAGACCGTGAATGGGGAGGAATTATAAATGTATTTTTTGGCATTTTTTGTTGTAGGCTTGATAGTATTTATTATCTATTATCTGGATGAAGCGCCTGCCAGGCAAGCCCAACCATCAATCCTTGTTACGCAACCGGCTATAAAAAAAGTTACACCAGAAGCGCCAAAACCAAAAGAGACACTAAAGGAAGTCCTTAAAGAAGAACTTATAATCAGCGAAACCGCTTCCGAGAAAAAAACAACCGAAAAAGCAGTGGCAAAACCCAAGGCAAAAAAAAGCACTCCTAAAAAGACCGCCACAAAAAGAAAAACACCGGCAAAAAAGAAACCCATCGCAAAAAAACCTGTAGCCGGCAAAACCCCACCCAAAATGGAAACAACTAAAAAAGAACCAGCGGCTCCATCAACTCTTCCAGTGGTAAAAACACTCGAAAAAACAGAGAAAAAACCCAAGGCGGACCAAGCTACTGCCAAGGCAACAGCCGCAAAGAAAGTAACCAAATCAAAATCTGCGGGAAGAAAAACACTTTTTAAAAAAACCGCTGCCGTAAAGGTTAAGGAAATAAAGGCGTCAACCTCGTAATCATTTCCCGATGTATGTCTGATAGGCCCTCCACGCTTCCACCTTGTTAATTCACAAATTTTTGTATTATAATAAGATTAATGGTTTTGTAAGAAGTCCAATCCCCGATCAGGGTCGAGGACAGGCTTTCTGCCACTCCCGCGCAGGCGGGAGTCCAGAGCTATCTGATATTACCGGCTTCCCGCTCCCCGATCAGGGTCGAAGACAAGCTTCGCGGGTATGACATGTTGACTCCTCGGTGGTTTATAAGACCTTATTAAATTGGGACGTGATACGACACGAAAAGAATGGGGTCACTGCGACAAGAAATGATCAGGTTATTGCAAGAAAGGGGGATGAGCGCCAGAGAACTATCTCAAGCCCTAAGCATACGAGAACGAGATGTGTATGACCACATGCGTCATATAGAAAAAAGCGTCAAGATTAGTGGAGCAAAGCTTTCTGTCATACCATCGCGTTGTCTGAAATGCGGGTTTGAATTTAAAAAGCGGAAACGTATATCCGCGCCATCCCGCTGCCCGATTTGTAAAGGAGAACATATTTCAGACCCGGTGTTTGGTCTATCTATAAAAAAATGTGCTAAATCCAGTTTAAAAACTTAAGAGATACTTTTTGTTACCGATAGGTAACTTAAGAGCTCTTGAAAAATCGCAAGGAAAACAAGCCTATGTAAATGACATGTATATTAAAGGAGAAAGTTGTGACAAGGCCAGGGGAAAAGCTCACCAGAAGAGGGGTTTGGTATAGGATTATAATCAGCGTTTTTTTCACAATCAGCTTTTTTATAGCTGCTGTAGGATACGGCCAATAGAGTTGATGAATTCCGTTTCAGCCGTCGAAGTCGGCATTGCGGAACTTCTTACAGCCTATCTGTTTTATACGCCCTTTAATCGATCCTCTCAAAAGTTTCCCGGCATACTCCTTCTTAATTCCAAAATCTCATAATCCTTAACTTCTTTAAACAACAAATTCTTAGCGGAACAACTCCAATGCCGTGGAGAAAAAATCCAGTCATTTATGAAATCAATACGAGGCTCTGGCTAAAAGACCTTTCTTTACAATACGGAAAACCAATCCATTTGGGGACTGTGCCTCTCAGCGAACTTGAACAATTTGCAAACAATGGCATTGACGCAATCTGGTTAATGGGCGCCTGGAACCGAAGCTTGGAAGGAATAGAAATCGCGCGCCGGCATTCAGGGCTGCAAGAAGAATACACAAAAGCCCTGGGGAGATGGAAAAAAGAAGATATCGGCGCGTCTCCATATGCGATTCGCGTTTATGAGGTAAATCAAGAATTCGGCAATGATCACGCGCTCGCAATATTTCGATCAAATCTCCATGAGTTCGATATAAAGCTTATACTCGATTTTGTTCCCAATCATATGGCCGTAGATACTCCATTGTTATATAAGCATCCTGATCTATTTTTGCATGACACCCTGCCCCGGACCGAACCTAAGGATTATTTCCAACGAAACGTCAGGGAAAAAACTTACACCTTTGCCCATGGGAAAGATCCCTATTTCTCCTCCTGGACTGATACGGTTCAAGTAGATTACAGCAAAGTATCGACCAGAGAGTTTATGGCTAATCTTATGTACGAGGCATCCTCACATTGCGACGGCCTTCGCTGCGACATGGCACAACTGATTACTCCTGACGTTTTTAAAAAAACATGGGGGAAAGATTTTGACAAAGATGAAACATTTTGGAAGCCGGCCATACAAAAAATCAAGTCCGAGATGCCTGATTTTGTTTTTATGGCGGAGGTATACTGGGGACTTGAAAGGGAACTGCAACAGGAGGGTTTTGATTTCACCTATGACAAGCCCCTGTATGATCGTCTCCGATACTCGACACCAGATGATGTACGCAGCCATTTAGAGGCGGATTTGTCTTACCAGAATAAGCTCGTTCGATTCATAGAAAATCATGACGAAGAAAGGGCTGCCACAGCATTTCACGATAAGGCTAAGGCCGCAGCGCTTGTTGCTGCCACCATCCCCGGTGCAACACTTTTTCATGAAGGGCAATTTGAGGGGAAATCGATCAAGATACCGATACAACTCACCCGAAAACCGGCAGACCCAGTAAATCACGACACAATACACTTCTACCAGACGCTGTTAAAAGAGATAAAAGACGACATTTATCATAAAGGAGACTGGAAGCTGCTGGAGGTATCTTCAGCAGGAGAGGACACCTATCATAATATCATCGCGTATCAATGGACTATGCAAGACAGGAACAAGATCATCGCCGTCAATCTCGGAGACCAAGAGGCGCATGCGTATATACGGCCGAGCCTGCCGTCGGACAAGAATGAATGCATTCTTTTTGATCACATGACAAATAAACGCTACGAACGTGAAGCCTCTGAGGTGAATACAAAGGGCTTATTTATAAAGCTTGCGCCCTATCAAGCGCATCTGTTCGATGTCCGCTGAAGTGATATATTACGATTCTATACGGAAATAATTATTTGTGAACATCTCGCAGTTTCTTGAAACTTTCTTAGCATATGTCTGCGAATAGATTCTTCCCTTGCGAGCATATCTGACTACTCGTGTGGGGCCGGCATTATAGGCAGTAAGCGCCGTATCCAGGTCATTAAACCTTTTCAGCAGCTTTGTCAGATAGTATGCTCCCATTTGAATATTATGCCCGACGTCGTACAAGGTTTCATGCCCCTTCCATTCAATCTGCAGCTCCTTTGAAAGGGCATACCCGGTGGTAGGCAGCAACTGCATCAAGCCAACCGCCCCGCGGTGTGATCGCACAGACTCTCTAAAAGAGCTTTCAGTAAAAATCACGGCAAGGACTAATGCAGGCGGGAGATTATTTTCTTTGCAAACTCGTTGTATACAGCTCGACAGTTCCTCACGAAATTCCAAAGGCTTTCGCGCATAATATTCATTCAATACTTCCATTATGTTGTTAAGCTCGCATTGAGCCTCTTTTTTCTCTTTGAGAACATCCCATTGGGCCATCAACTCGTTGTCGAGATACTGGCTGCCGGCAACAAAAGCGGTACTGAGAACAAGTGCTGTTGTTAGAAATTTTATTATAAAAATTCTGTTAAATCGTGACATATTAGCGTATCCCCTTTAGTAACAATCAAATCCGACGCAACGCAATTATTCATGGGCTGATCGGGTTCTGAATGCGATTTTGTATGTTACTTAAGCAAATGATATGCCATGAATAACAAATCAGGTTAACCCATTCATATTGCTACGTAATAAAGTAGCTTTCCCACTGACCGAACGTTTCTGAATCTCTAATATATATGCAAACTATTTCACATTAGCGGTAAACCGTTTCACATTTACCGCTTTACCGCAAAAATATTTCCTTGTTTTTGCTGTGGTCTCGTTGTATTATTCAGTGTCCATACAGAAATGGCACCTTTTGCCCCAATACTGCGTTCTCCGCAGGTTTCTATCCTCGACGTAGCACTGCTACGCCTGCGGTAGAAACCTTTGTGCGGCCTTGTCTTGGGATAAAATCTACCATTTCTGTACGGACACTAATTACTTTTCCACCTTACCATTGTTAATTCGCCAGATCAAGAGTCTTAATATATCCCAACCCAATTGTGTTTATACTTTTCAGGTCGCCTTGAGGAGGTAAAAATCGTGAATCCCAAAGAAATTAAAGAACTAAAAGAAACCCTGACAAAGCGCCGGGAAGATATGTTCAACCGTATCTCTGCCCTTGAGGGGGAACTCCGGACACTGGAGACGATGAAAGAGCCCGAACTGGAAGAACAAGCCCAGGATATTAAGCTCGCACGAATTATGGCATTGATCGACGATAATGAAAAGAGACAGATCGAGGAAATTGATTGGGCCTTGAGAAAAATCGCCACCGGTGTCTACGGAGCCTGCGAAAGCTGCAACAAGGAAATCTCCTATAAAAGACTTAAAGCTGTCCCTGCAACCCGATTGTGCAAGAGATGCGCAACTATTCAAGAAAAGAGACCTTTGCCAAAAGTAGCGCCGGAAGAGATGGTGGGACCTGAACCAGAAAAAGAACTACCCCCGGAATACTGCTATCTCACCGATTCAGAATTAAAAACACTTATCATGGAGCACGTGCGTGCTGATACGCGCATAGACCGAGAAGAACTTAAGGTACGATGCCACAAAGGTGTTATCTATCTTGAAGGTACTATTCCAAGTGAAAGAGAGCGGCAGATTCTTCATCAGATTCTATCTGATATCATGGGATTATATGAAATAGTCGATCACCTTAATATCAGTCGTATAGATTGGGAACGTGATGACATTAAAAAACGTCCGGTAGTGCCGGAAGAAAGAAAAGGGATGCAAATCATAACAGGGGACGAAGAGATAAAAGAAGATGTCGTTGAATCCGTAGAAGAGGGAACCGAGTATACCCCGCCGGGAGAACCAACCGAAGAAGAGAGTTGAGGTAATGATACCTTTACGAAGCTCGCAACGTTCTTCAAACTATCCTATAGTCAACAATACCCTGATTGGTATTAATGTTCTATTTTTTTTAATAGAGCTGGCGCAAAGCCACCGTTTAAACGAATTTATCTACACATATGGTCTGGTACCTGCTCGCTATTTTATCCCTCAAATATCTGCCCATTTCACATTGGGGGAACAACTCCTCTCTTTCCTTTCGTTTATGTTTCTCCACGGAGGCTTTCTGCATCTACTAAGTAATATGTGGAGTCTCTATATATTCGGTGATAATGTAGAAGATAAGATCGGCCCGATTCGGTATCTTCTTTTCTACCTTCTCTGTGGTCTTGTATCCGGCATTGTTCACATTATCTCTGATCCATCTTCACAGGTCCCGACTATCGGGGCCAGCGGCGCGATTGCTGGTGTAATGGGGGCCTATTTCGTTCTATTCCCCAGGGCCAAGATACTAACCCTGATACCCCTTTTTTTCTTTTTCCCTTTTGTAGAGATTCCCGCATATTTTTTTCTTGGGATCTGGTTTTTAATTCAGTTCCTGAGCGCCACGGCAAGCTCGGGACAGATAGGCGGAATCGCTTGGTGGGCTCATATAGGTGGATTTGTTTTCGGTATTATATCCTTAAAGCTTTTTGCTCTGATGCCTGAAATCGGCGCAAGCAGTAAGATACGCAAGATGACCAAAAAACGCACAACATCGAGGATTCAGGTCATACGCCCGATTTCAATGGATAATGACCCCAACTCCTATGGAAACATTTCTATCAATTCCCGCGAGGCCTTTTTCGGTACCCGCAAATTGATTAACATTCCAGTCGGCTTTAAAAAACGAACTTTTTTCCTGACGATCCCACCAAACATCGCGGATGGAGACAAACTTCGCCTACGAGGGTTAGGACGCATACGCGAGGAAAATACCAGAGGGGATTTGTATTTAAAGGTGAATATTGTGGATTGAAGATCGTCGATTGCCGATTTGAAGTTCGAAGCAAGACACGATCAATAGTTGGAGGCGGCAACCAGATTCGAACTGGTGAATAACGGTTTTGCAGACCGCTGCCTTACCACTTGGCTATGCCGCCCGTTGAGACCTTTGCAAAACTGCTTTTTTTGAGCCTTCCCCCGGTGACGGGATTTCACTTCGCTCAACTTGCCTGACAAAAAATGTCACGTTTTGCAAAGGTCTCACAATGTGTGAAAATGTTGAGAAGGGGTAATATTAATTGTATGGAGCGGGAAACGGGATTTGAACCCGCGACTTCAACCTTGGCAAGGTTGCACTCTACCGCTG
>JAUWMN010000276.1 GCA_030613165.1 Desulfobacterales bacterium | reverse complement strand
CAGCATGGTTTCGAAGCTAAAAGAAGACAAAAAGCTCAAGAGATCCTTGCCCAAACAATGTCGGAAATTTGCAGAAACGTATTATTCATGGGACGATAAAATCGATAGCTTGGAAAAACTGTTTAAAGGGGAGCTGTAGGGATTCACACGAACACTGTTAACGTTAACTATAGGGTCTCAGTTGAAGAATAAAATAAAGGTAATACATGTCGTGACCCGATTGGACAAAGGGGGGTCTGCCGAGGACACCCTCGTTCTTGTCACGGGCCTGGGTAAAGATGGCTATAAAGTAATATTAATTAAGGGATCGTCGCACGAATCAGAGATGAACATGGAAGAAGAGCGTGCTGTGCTCATGGGCCTTAAAACTGCGGAAGAGAGCGGTGTAAGAACAATAGAGCTGACCTCTCTCGTGAGGAGGATATCGCTCATTGATGATTTGAAGACATTTTGGCAACTGTTTAGGATTTTCCGCAAAGAAAGACCTCATATCGTTCATACGCATACCTCAAAAGCCGGACTCCTGGGCCGGTGGGCTGCTTTTTTGGCAAGGATTCCTGGCATCGTACATACTCCGCATGGCCACGTCTTTCACGGCTATTTCAACGTCGTGTTAACGAAAGGCTTCATAGTTGCTGAAAGAATATCCGCGCTGATAACAGATAAGATCATTGCTGTCAGTGACCGTGAAAGAGACGAACATCTTGAACAGGGAGTAGGACGCAGCGAAAAACTGATGACGATTTATAGCGCTGTTGAATTGGATCGGATTGTCGACCTGGACCTGGATATAAAAGCCAAAAAGAGATCTCTGAGCATACCGGAAGACTATAATGTGGTCGGGACAATTGGCAGGTTGGTGACGATCAAGGGACATAGATATCTGATCGATGCAGCAAAGGATGTTGTCAAAAAGGCGCCTCAAACGGTCTTTGTTTTTGTTGGAGATGGCGATTTAGAGGGAGAACTTGAGGAGCAAGCAGAAGCTTTGGGGATTAGAAGTAATATAATATTTGCCGGTTGGCGAAGCGATGTTGCCGAGATTCTCTACACGTTTGACATCTTTGCATTGCCTTCTCTCAATGAGGGGATGGGCAAGGTCCTGGTTGAGGCTATGGCCGCCTGTAAACCCATAGTGGCCAGTAAGGTTGGAGGTATTGCCGACTTGGTTAAAGACGACATAAACGGGATCTTGGTCCCAACGAAGGATTCTGAAGCGCTGTATAGTGGGATATTAAGATTGCTTACGGATAAGGCCCTGGCCAAACGATTGAGTGAGTGTGGGAGAGATATGATCTATCCCAATTTTGATGTATCAACGAGAATACGTAAGGTAGAAGAGATGTATGAAGAACTGATTGAAGGATTGAAGATTGTCGATTGATGGAAGACTGCTCAATAGTCAATGGATTGCGGTGAACCAATGCTAAAAAAGATATCTCTTTTTGCTCTTGCGCTATGGATACTATCCTTCCATGCGACAATCGGCTTATGTGAAGATTACCAGCAGGTCGCTGGTTTGATCGATCTTCGCACCACTTTGAGTGATGGGGCGCATGACCTCGAATTTCTCATTCAGTTAGCCAAAGAAAGAGGCTTTAAGGTTCTGTTTATCAATGACCACGACCGAATGGTCATGGAATACGGTCTCTTTCCATTTCGAAATATCGTCAAAAAAAGGGTTGAAAAGCCGTCGGTCAACCAGATGGGGGCAGAAAAATATCTAAATGCCATCAAGGAGATCGACCTGAAATATCCGGACATGTTAGTGATACCGGGAGTTGAGTCCGCTCCATTTTATTACTGGACGGGGAGTCCATTTGATGAGGGGCTTACGGCACATAATTGGGAACGGCATATTTTAGTCATGGGGCTTGAAAAAGCAGAAGACTATACCAATCTTCCTGTTCTCCACAACGGCTTTTCTACTGCGTATACGGCAGGGCGAATACCGATTGCTTTATTGTTTCTCTCAGTAGCCGTTATCGGCTTGTTTGTCTTCAGATGGAAGAAGACATACCGAATACTCGGAGTACTCCTTTTTGTCCTCGGTATTGCGTTTGCCATAGATGTTGACCCCTTTAGCAGTTCCCCTTATGATCCGTATCATGGTGACCAGGGTATAGCCCCCTACCAACACCTTATCGATTATGTAAATGAAAAGGGAGGAATTACATTTTGGAATCATCCTGAAACAAGGTCAGGGGTGGGAAAGAAACCTCCGATTCGTGTGGATACCCCGCCGTATCCCGAGGTGTTGGAGATCTCAAGAGGATATACCGGATTTGCGGCATTATACGGAGATAGAATAACGGTAACCGAACCGGGAAGAGAGTGGGATAGGGTACTTCAGGAATATTGCATTGGAGAGCGACTGCGCCCGGTTTGGGGCATATCTGCGGCAGACTATCACAGAGAAGACGGGGCAGGAGAACAATTAGGAAACTTTCCCACGGTTTTTCTGGTAAAAGAATTTACCAAGGAGGCCATATTATCTGCATTAAAAAACGGAAAGATGTATGCTGCCCGGGGTCCTTACAATAAAAGGGGGGTCCTTGCGGAGTTCAGTATAACAGATACGATTACAGGAAATAAAGGTGCTTGCGGAGATGAAGTCTGCGTTAGAGGCCCTGCGGAAGTAAGAATTACCGTCTTGGCATCGGACGCCGCCGCACACAAAATCCACGTAAGGTTAATCAGAGGAGGCGAGCTCATTAAAACTTTTAATGGCACGACGCCGCTTACAATAGATTTTAAAGATGACTATTTTGAGGAAGGCAAAAAGATTTATTACCGCGTGGACGTAAGAGGTGATGTAGGATCCATAATATCAAATCCGATTTTTGTTCTCTTCTCAAGTTAG
>JAUWMN010000188.1 GCA_030613165.1 Desulfobacterales bacterium | reverse complement strand
CTTTTAAGAGTTGTTCAATCTGCAAGGAAGATGACTAAAGTTAATCAATTTACTACACTCCTGGTTGCTTTCTTTATCGGCATATGAGCTGGAAAGATTAATCCCGATGAAATGTTTTTTTTGTTGCATCCCATACAATTGATGGGTTCGTGAAAGCTGGTCAAGGGTATGTGAAGGTGAGTGAGATGATTGAAAGGAATGGTAACTATTTTTTACCGGTTCAAGCTACCTCGTTTAGCATAAAATGTTTTTATAGCATGATTAGACAATTTATCCTTGACATTTAACCAATATATAGATATAAAAAGCAGTTTGATGAAAAAGATAATTTTGAGGATCTTGCGAAACAGTCTCTGATGAGCGTTCTGCAAGATTTTCTTATTTTGTGCCAAAGGAAAATTGTAATATGACCAACGAATTAAAGAAATTGAGGAACATTGGAATCAGCGCGCATATAGATTCCGGCAAAACTACTCTGACGGAACGGATACTTTTTTATACAGAGAAGATCTACGCCATCCATGATGTTAAAGGCAAAGATGGTGTCGGCGCTACAATGGATTCCATGGAACTGGAACGAGAACGCGGGATTACTATAGCATCCGCCGCCACCTATTGCACCTGGAACGATCATATAATCAATATCATAGATACGCCGGGACACGTTGATTTCACTATCGAAGTGGAACGGGCTCTGAGAGTGCTCGATGGCGCTATTTTGGTGCTGTGCTCAGTAGGTGCGGTCCAATCCCAATCAATCACGGTGGATCGGCAGATGACTCGCTACAAGGTCCCCCGCATTGCCTTTATCAACAAATGCGACCGTTCCGGCGCAAACCCGGTCCGGGTAGTAGACCAACTCCGCGAAAAACTCAGACACAACGCGATCCTGATGCAAATCCCAATAGGGCTGGAAGCAAATCATAAGGGAGTGGTAGACCTTGTCACCATGAAGGGATACTATTTTGAAGGACCTAACGGTGAACAGATACGGATAGACGAAATTCCATCAGACCTCCGTGAAGAAGCAGAAGCACGCCGTGAAGAAATGCTTGATGCCGTATCACTCTTTTCAGACGAATTGACCGAAGCCATACTGGAAGACAGAGTGACTGAAGAACTCATTTATGACGCAGTCCGGCAGGGAACTCTTTCACTGGAATTAACCCCTGTATTTTTAGGTTCCGCTTATAAGAATATCGGCGTTCAACTTGTCCTGGATGCGGTCACAAAATATCTACCTGAACCGGACGATATTAAAAACTTTGCATTGGACCTCGACAACAACGAAAATGAGGTCCGTTTATCATCCAATTCGGAAGATCCTTTTATCGCGCTTACTTTCAAACTTGAAGTAAGCCGGTACGGACAGCTTACATATATCCGTATATATCAGGGCTCTCTTAAAAAAGGGGATACTATATTCAACACAAAAACCAAGAAGAAGGTAAAAGTGGGCAGGCTTGTTCGTATGCATGCCGACAAGATGGAAGATGTCGAACACACAGACGCGGGTGACATTGTCGCTCTCTTCGGCATAGACTGTGCCTCCGGCGATACCTTTACCAACGGAACAATAAATTACAGTATGTCCTCCATGTATGTTCCGGAACCGGTTATCTCCCTGGCGATTGTACCCACGGACAACAAAGCGCAAGTCAATATGTCCAAGGCATTAAACCGCTTTACCAAGGAAGATCCTACATTCAGGGTCACCCTGGACGATGAGACAGGCGATACGATCATCTCAGGCATGGGTGAGCTCCACCTGGATGTCTATGTCGAACGGATGAAACGAGAATATAACGCGGAAGTCGCAACCGGCATGCCGAAGGTAGCCTATCGGGAAACCATTACACGAACGATTGAATTCGATTACACTCACAAGAAACAGACGGGTGGCGCGGGGCAGTATGGCCGCGTTGCAGGGCAGATGGAACCGTACGAAGAAGAAGCCTATAACTTTGTCAACAAGATCAAGGGGGGGTCGATCCCGACTGAATATATCCCCTCGTGTGACAAGGGATTTCAAGCGTGCCTCAAGCAAGGAGAGCTGATCGGGGCCACCATTGTGGGGATACAAGTAACCATTGATGATGGTCATTCTCACGCGGTAGACTCTTCGGATATGGCGTTTCAACAGGCCGCGATCGGGGCGTTCAGGTCCTCGTATAAAAAGGCAGCGCCTACAATTTTGGAACCGGTCATGAAGGTCTCGGTAGAAGGCCCCTCGGAATTTCAAGGAAATGTGTTGGCATCGCTTAATCAAAGGAGAGGAATTATCATCAGCACTTCAGAGGATGGGGTCTTTTCCACGGTAGAGGCGGAAATCCCTTTGGCTGAAATGTTCGGTTACTCTACCACACTAAGATCCAGTACCCAGGGGAAGGCCGAATTTACCATGGAATTCGCCCGATACAACAAGGTCCCCCAGAGTGTTGCCGAGCAATTGAAAAAGGACTACGAGGAAAAGAGAAAAGGTGAAAAATAATGATAAGAGAAGACTTTATACGCGTAAGCCCATTAAAGATACTGGAATCCTCCTCTCGCGGCGGCCTGGGGAGTGGGAATCTTGGAGTGTTCATAGCTCGCGCCGGTGTCGGTAAGACCGCGTGCCTGATACACATCGCGCTCGATAATTTGTTTAAGAAACGCAAGCTTATTCATGTGGCCGTGGGCGAAGGTCCGGAAAAGATTACCGCGTACTACAGCGCTATTCTAAATGATCTGCGCAAGGCGCTCAATCTTTCAGGATCAGATGAGGATCGGCTCATTGTGGAAAGAAACCGAATGATCCTCGCGTATCGTAGTTCATCCTTTTCAGTAGATATGCTTGAAAAGAGCATCCGGAACATGATCGATTCCTTAGATTTCAAACCGGATACGATTATTGTTGACGGGCTCGATTTTGAAAAAGCTGAAAAGTCTTTTTTTGTAGATATCAAGAAACTTGCCAATAAATATCAGGCGGAAATATGGTTCTCCGCTCTATCCCACAGGCATATTGAAGAAAAAAACGAGCAAGGAATACCATACCCCTGCAGCCGGTTAGACGATCTGTTTGACGTCATCATACACCTTGACTCGACCAACAAGGGCATCTTCTTGAGGCTTCTTAAAGATCACGACAATACAAAAGCGCCGGATACCAGCATACAGCTTGATCCTACTACTTTTCTGCTTGCCGGATAGAGACGAAACCAAATATTCTGATTTGGTCGAATAGTTGACTTGTCAAGTTGTCGAATATGTAAAATTACCCACTTGACTACTCGACGATTTGACCACTTGACCATCAGAAGGATCTTAAAGAACTCAGACCACGACACGCATCGCAATCAAAACCGCACCGATCGCGCAACTGACACACCCTGGGCAATATTCTGACCTGGAACAGGTCACACCATGACGTCTCTCGCAGTTTCTGTTCTTCCAGTTGTTTATCGCGGACAATCTCTTTGTAACGAAATTTTTTTTGCATTCTCATATGAAACTCTAAGAGCCAAAGCCCTCCCCATTTTTCTGCCGCGCTAACATTGTATCCAGTTCCCAATCCGTCCCCGCCTTGGTCGGCGTAAGGCATTAATCGACTCTTTTCCATATCGTGCCTCCTTTTATATAACAGAGCATACATCCAAAACCGACGTCTTCCGGACCGACACTAATGATGGTCACACTAATACCAAGCAAAAAATAGTTTGGATATCGGGAATTAACTGTTTTTACAGAAACATATATCCCAAAATGTTATATATCTATTTGTATGGGTAAACTCTTGGTGAGTATGGATAATGATTGAATATTGCAGAAGATATTCACGCTAAGATTTTATTGTGGAGTTATCAGGAAACGTCCTAAAAAGGTATAAGATTTCGGGCGTTATAAGGATAGGAATTTACCCGGCTTGTTTGATTTTGACAAAGGTTGGCTAAGTAAAAAGGTCAATATACAAGGCGTAGTAGATTGGACTTTATACGAGGAGGCTGTCCGAGAATTATGTCCACAACGAAAAAGAGTGAGAACGAGACAAAATTTTCGCAAATTTGAGGAGAATAGCAGGCCTATTTGACGAAAACTTGCGTAAATTTGGGCCGTTTCTCACGCTTTTGCAGTAGGATCAGAATTCTCGGACAGCCTCCTATGCCATCAAATTTGTATAAGCCCCTTCTGGATAGCGATCTTGGTAAGATCGACGATTGTTCTTACGTTAAGCTTTTCCATAATATTATATTTATGAGATTCCACTGTCTTGCGGCTTATGCATAACTGGTCGGCAATGACCTTGATAGCCATACCCTCGGCCAGCAATTGAAACACCTCCCGTTCCCGCAAACTTAGGCGCTCAAAGTCGTCTTTTGCCTTTACCCCACGCTCCAGTTCATTAAGATGTCTAACCAATATAGTAGGCGCAGCAGTACTGAAGTAAGTCCCCCCCTTTTGTA
>JAUWMN010000123.1 GCA_030613165.1 Desulfobacterales bacterium | reverse complement strand
TTAAGAAATGCTAACTGTTTGAGTGCGTTAGCACGAGTTTTAGCATTTTAGCTGAAAGTATTAAGTGCGCCCAAAATGCTCATGAAGTGAACAAAATGGACTTTTTGCAAAGTCATCAAATTTGCCTGTTTCCTATGAGGCTTTCACTTCGACTCTCTTAACCTGATACATACGGTTATGTATGTCAATTGTCCCTCTCCAGACCATTACAATTCTATTTTCATCCGGTTCGATGATTAACGTGTCAAATTTCATCTCGGGCCGTGTCTCCGCTTTGCCTATCGTAACAACCACGATTGGACATTCCCCTGGTAAGGAAAAACGGAGCAGCCCTTTTGAGCTTGCATTGATTACCTCGACCGGTTCATTCCCCTGAAGAAAACCTTTGCCGATAAGTCTCGGGTGGGCGCCGCTGAAGTATCGCTCGTCAAAATCTTTTGGCAAAAGAGGACACGTTATATCGGTCCATTTTTTGTCGTAAGTTCCGGCATAGCCGGATCGTGGCTGCCAGTGTCGAGCAACAAACCCAAAACCGGCGGGAGCGGGACGGTCATGCAAGTCGCCGATTAAGTTTGCGGGATCCTCGATATTAGGAAGTAACACGTCTTTGATCTTAAGTTTCGATTTCTTGGCGAGAAATCCACGGCCCACGGGGTTGCGTGCTTCACAATCGTGGTGTTTCTTATTGGGAGAACTTGTATCCCGACCCCCAAAAGCACGCTCATATATTAAGGGTATCTTCTCGAAAGGCTCCGGTGTGGAAATTCCTGAAAATCCCATGAATCTTTTCCAATGACGGTCTCCAAAAACACGAACAACCTGGTTAAGGCGTCCCACTCTGAGCGAAACGTCAATCTGCCTTCCCACCCTTCCCGGGGCATACGCGTGACCCAGCAAAACCACATCAGTGCTTGACTTCTTTGGCGCAAGATCACTCTCATACCGCACACTGGTCTCTCCCGGCTCGCCATAGAACTCGTCCGCCATCCGGATCGGCGCCTGCTCTTCAGCCGGCTCCAACCTGGTTAGGCTATTTAAGGAATAGGTAGACTTAACAATAGCAACAAGAAGATCTCTCCCCACATTGTCTTGAAGAACAACTCTTTCGGTTACGAATGGTGTGTTATTAACAAGTTCCATATTTGATGGCGTCGTAAAAAGTCATCACACTTTGGCTAATTAATGTTTACACTCCCCCCTTTTATTCGGTGGGGCCCGGAAGACCGTGATAAGAGATGAGTTCCCTTGATCACTATCTTACCGTCCTTGCGGATCATTATGCTCCCTTTTCCGCATTTAAGGACGATCTCTTCCTGGGCTTCAAGGGTTACTCGTTTGCCGTCCAGAAGGGCTTTCTTTGGTTCTATCTCTTGGGAATCAGGTTGGTTGATCTCCATGGAAACAATGTCTTCAAGGAAATTTTCAATCAGCCCAACGACAATGGGACGTTCAGGATCACCTTCTTCAAAAATAAGCAGCACTTCACGCCCGCGGTTTTCCGGTTTACCAAGTTCGATTCTGCCCACCCCGGACAGAACCCTTGCAACCCTTGGGTTGTTTCCGTTAAACTCCACCATAATCTCCCCCGACCGTCCGGGAGCCGTGAGTCGCCCCACAATCGGAAACATTATCCTGTCTTGTTGGCTGCTTTCAATGCTTCTATACTTCTCTTCTTGTGTCTTTATTCTATTCATTCCGTCCCCGGCAATCTCCTAATTCTGCGCAATCTTGGAGCCTTTGATAATCACATCTCCCGAGCCCTTGATCTGGATTTTTGCGCCATTGATAGTGATGTCCCCGCTCTTTTTCATATTTATGATTGCCTTTCCGGTCTTCAAGGTGATCTCATCGTCCGCTTCAATAGTCACCTTTTTGGCCTTGAGCGAGTAGTCCTTGTCAGCTTTTTCAGACAAGTTTTCCCCAACGGAAACCGACATACTCCCACCAACAAGCACGGATTTTGCAGCGCCGACCTCCTCTGCTTTAGCAGCTCCTACGGTTTCATTCATGGCCGCGCCAACCGTGACCTGGTAGGCGGCGCCGATGGTCAGCTCCTTTGCCACCCCAATCGTCTCTGCTTTGTTAACCGCGATGGTCTCGGTCTTATTGCTCCCGACAGTCTGGCTCATGCCGGCGCCAATAGTTTCCGTATGGTTTGCCCCCAACTCAATAGTCTTATTGGAACCAATGGTTTCGCTCTGGTCTGCCCCACCGCTCTTTGTGCTATTGCTCCCCACTGACAGGGGTTCATCGTTGCCAACGGTCTGGTTTTTGTCGTTCTCGATAGCAATGGCCCAGTCCTTTTGGCCATGGAGAAAGATCTCCTCTTCTCCCTGCTTGTCCTCAAAACGGATCTCATTCGACCCGCCACCGCCAAGGGAGGACTCTGACTTAATGGTACTTTTGGTTTTTTCATCAGGAAGCGAATATGGTGGATTGTTAGTTCCATGGTACACGCGACCGGTAATAATAGGCCTGTCCGGATCACCTTCGAGAAAATCGACGATGACTTCATGACCGATCCGGGGAATGTGCATGGCGCCCCAGCCTGCTCCGGCCCATGCTTGACTGACACGGATCCAACAGGAGCTTTTTTCGTCCTTCTTTCCTTCCCGATCCCAGTGGAATTGTACCTTCACCCGGCCGTGTTCGTCGGTATAGATCTCTTCACCGGCAGGTCCCACCACAATAGCCGTTTGAACGCCCCCTGTCATCGGTTTTGGGGTAACCAGCGGAGGACGATACGGGACATCAAAGGGAATACAGGTAAAACTGTTGGTATAAGATGCTTCCTCACCCTTCCCCGAGCCTCCCACAGGCTCGTGTGCCCCATGGTTGACAGAAACCAGGACATAATTGACCTCCTCCCTGTACTGGTCCGCAAGAACAAACCGGTACCCGCTTGTGAAGGCCCTGCAGTTACTTGAACCGGTTATGGTAGTGATTTTTGCCTCTTCCGCCTGCATGCGTATGTTGGCTAACCTGTCTCCTTCGGCCCTTACACTGTATTCCGCCGGATAATCATATAACTCGCGTTCCCCCGGTCCTAAAGGATTTTGACTGGAGACCTCTACCTTTAAATCGGCAGCAGGCATTTCAAAATTGTAATCATTAACGGTATATTTTCCGATCCTGATTTCCTGCGTCTTATCGAGGTTGGTTATCACATCTTCCTCCAGCAGGCTGCCGCCGGTTGGCTGACACCTGGCCATTTCCTGTTGTGGGCAGGGCTTATGTTCTTCAGGGGAATCTGCCAGAATCAAGACGTGTTTTCCGTCTTCGTGCTTGAAAAAGTAATATATGCCTTCCTGTTCCAACAGTCTGGAAACAAAGTTAAAATCCGTCTCCTGGTACTGTACGCAGTACTCTTTCTTCTCATAGGTGTCGTGAAGAAGTATTTTATAGTCCGAAAACCCTGTTTCGTTGAAGATTTTTTCCACGATTTCCGGTACGGAAAGCGCCTGGAATATCCTTGAATCCGAAGTCCTGGTGAGCAACCACAACCACGGAACCATTGTGGCTGAATAGTAGGATAATTGATCGCCACGACCTGTTTCTCCCGCACCCCTATCCTGTGAGAAACGGGATACTATACCGTTAAAAACCCGCCTGTCTCCATTGGCCAAAACAACGGAAATCGTGACGTTTTTCCCTATGATATCCTCAAATGTTATATTATTGTTTTCTGATACCAGGTCCAGTTCAAAGGAATAAGGTACAGAAAGACCTTCGGTTCCTTTAAACCCTTTTAACAACAATACGTTATCACCCAGTGGGGTGCTGATCGAGATGAGTCTGTTCTCTTGAGTAAGGGGCATGAGCTTCCGCCTTTCTTTCTGCCAAACCCATATCACCCAGGCGCCTCGGAAGTGATGTGAGGCAAGGAGAACTACAGCAATTCGGATTTAAATTTCGGGTTTAGAAGTTGGGTTCAGCATCATTTCGATATAAAACAAACTATCGATAAAAGCCCTGTATAGGGAAGTTTGAACTTATTATAAGTCTATTAACTTATCGATACCATTCTAATTCGGTATTGTCAATCGCATTTAGGGAACGGGCACATATTCTACTTTTGCGCTTGACGCACAACTCCGGCTGTCCTATACTTCCGGTCATAAATAGCAAGTTGAGACCTTTGCACAACGTCTACCACACGCTCTTTCATTTGGACCATTAGAGAACTCGGGCATACCGCGCCCTTGCCTTTTTAGTCCGGCTAATATGACACAGTCCAAACACGACAAATCTCTGTTTTCCTTTAAAGACCCCGAAGATTACGGCCGCCTTCGACACGTGCTGGAAGCAGCGGGCTATACCGATGGAGGAGTCCTTGAGGAACTCGGCATCAAGGACTTTCCCTCTATTACAGAGAGCGATATACCGCTCTTGCTGCGCCGCACCGACCGAGGTACACTGCTCGATACCCTCATCCGCCTGTTCCTCATTGAAGTGCCGGTGGATGTCGAGACCGTCGAAAGAGCCATCCGTCCGATCAAGCTTGAGACATTGATTGATGCAGGCATTGTCCGGAGGAACGGCGCGACCATCATTGCCGCGGTCAAGTTGTTACCCTACCAGCATCTCATAGTGGCATTCGACCTGCCCCGTACACTCCAAACTCCCATAGGGCAAAACTATGTAATGGGTGTTGGCAGAAGTACGCTCACTCTGGCCAATCTTACCGTGCGGAGGCAGTCCCGTCTGACTCTTGACCTGGGCACAGGGTGCGGCATTCAGGCTTTCCTGGCGGCTCCGCACAGCGACCGCGTTCTTGCCGTAGACCTGAATCCCCGTGCGGTCCAGGTAGCCGCATTCAATGCAAACCTCAATGGAATGTCCAATGTCGAGTGTCGCGAAGGGAATCTCTTTGAGCCGGTCCAGGGACATACTTTTGATCTGGTGATCACCAACCCTCCCTTTGTGATCTCGCCTGAAATGCGCTACATCTATCGTGACGGTGGGATGCAAGCCGACCAGATCTGTCAGAAGATTGTCCGCGAAGTTCCGCAATTTCTCAACGAAGGCGCCTATTGTCAGATTCTGTGCAACTGGGCGGAGTACGCCGGCCAGGAGTGGCAAGAGCGCCTGCGTAGTTGGTTTGAGGGAACCGGATGCGACGCATGGGTACTACGTTCGGAAACCTGTAAGGCCGGAACCTATGCTTCGACCTGGATCCGTCACACGGAAAGGGATGACCCCGAGCAGTTCGCTCAACGTCTTGAAGCGTGGGTGACCTACTATGAAAAGCACGATATCGACTCGATAGGCTCGGGGCTGATCACCATGCGCCGGGCGGCCGGCCGTGCGAACTGGTTTCGCGCTGACGACGGCCCGGAGAATATGCTGGGACCGTGCGGAGAGCATATTGTCCGGGGATTCGAGCTGCGAGACTTCCTGGAAACTGTGCGGGACGATTCGGCGTTGCTCAACAGCCGGCTTCGCGTTTCTCCCGATGTGCGTTTGGAACGGCATAGCTCGCCGTCCGCTGAGGGATGGGTTGACGAAACGGTCCGACTCCATCTGAAACAAGGACTTGCCTACACCGGCAACATTGATCCCTTCGTAGCGACCATGGTCATCGGATGCGACGGTAAGCAACGGCTTAGCGATCTGCTGGCGCATATGGCCCACTCCCTCGGGAATGATCCGGCCAGTATAACACCTGCCTTTTGTAATGTAGTGCGTGGACTCATCGAACGAGGGTTTCTGTTGCCGGCCCATTTCGCCCATTGAATTCAACGTTATTGTTGGGTTTCGTTCCTCAACCCAACCTACTCCCTGTTTTTTCATCTTTTCCCATTCAACCACGCCAAGGCGTGGTTGG
>JAUWMN010000125.1 GCA_030613165.1 Desulfobacterales bacterium | reverse complement strand
ATTCCAGTTTCAAACACACGTGCCAGTTGTTTAAGGAACTCTTCATACTGCGCCTTTATTTCAGGGTATAGACCAGCCTTGACATTAAAACTGGCCCCCTGTGTTTCAGCCAAATAAAGACGGACATAGTCTAAATTATCCAAAAAAACTTTTATCTTGGCTTCCACACAAGCCCTGATCTTTTCCCTTTCGCTTCCGGCAGTCGACAGCGCTGCCATTAATGACGAATGAAACACGTTCGACGCTTCCAGCATAAGGGCTTTGTAGAGGTCTTCTTTGTTTGAAAAAAACTTATAAAGGGTTCCAACCGCAAATTCGGACTTTTCAGCTATTTCATGCATCGAAACATTGTGAAACCCTTTTTCTGAAAATAGCTCAAGCGCTGTTTGAAGGATTTCAGCGCGGCGTGCCAGGTATTCCCTCTGTTTTCTTGAAAGCTTATCTTCTTCCATTTAAAATCTCCAAAGTAATGAATGGTTCGTCATTATATGAATTAACTGTCATTGTATGATATTCGCTTCATATGTCAAGAGGGGGGTCTTTTATGGGTTGGATTGATGCAGGAACAAATAGGAGACACCATAGCAGGTCATAACTAATAAGCTGACGGCTTATAGCAAGAAAAGGGATTTTCTTATAAACTTCCTTTGTAAAAAGCATATCAGGACAACCCCATATATTGTATATATAACTATCTATATACACACCTTATAGTATGTTTGCCCTTTACAAAGAGATTTTGCTTTGTTATTCTTGACAAAAGAGAATTTTGATTGGCAAAATATAATAAGAACGCTTTGCTCGTAAGAGTAAGTAGATAGCAACTAAAGGTAAGAAGCGATGTATATAAAACGATTAGACATTTGCGGTTTTAAATCCTTTGTGGAAAAGACCTCTTTTATATTTTCTCCCGGAATCAGTGCTGTGGTCGGGCCGAACGGCTGCGGCAAAAGCAATGTCATAGACGCCATGCAGTGGGCCATGGGCGAGCAGAGCGTCAAGCAACTGCGCGGCAAGTCAAGAGAAGACATAATATTTGCCGGCGCGGAAGATCGACATCCCATGAATGTGGCCGAAGTTGTTATGACGCTGACTAACACCAATGGTCATCTGCCTGAAGAATATCGAGACCTGCCGGAAATCGCGATAGGACGACGACTCTTTCGCTCCGGAGGGAGCGAATATTTCATTAATAAGCGTCCATGTCGCCTCAAGGATATCCACAACATATTTTTAGGCACCGGCGTTGGGACAAAGGCCTATTCTATTATACAGCAGGGACGTATCGGAGCCATTATTGAGGCAAGTCCCGAAGAAATACGTTATTTCATTGAAGAAGCCGCCGGCACCACCCGCTATAAAAATCAGAAACGGGAAGCGCTTCGCAAGATCGAAAAGACTCGTCAGAATCTCTTTAGGGTCAACGACATCATCGGTGAGATCAGGCGTCAGCGTAACGCGCTGAACCGCCAAGCTAAAAAGGCGGAGCGCTTTAAGAAATTTCGTGACCAGGTTCGTGATATAGATATCCTCCTCACTGTCCATCAGTACCGTCAGATCCTCGACCAATTCCAGGAAGGATATGATCTCTTAAAATCGTTGAAAGATGCTGACGTGCAACATGGCGCTAAATTAGCTCAACTTGACGCCGCGATAGAACAGATCAAATGGGAACGAGTTCAAAGGGAAAAGACTATTTCGGAACAGAGGAGCCGACAACACGAATATCAACGGGCCATAGACAAGGGAGAAAACGATATTCTCCATCATCAGAAAGATATAGGACGACTCGATCTTGAGGTTGAGCAACTTCACCGGGAACGGGAAGAAATAGCGGAAAAGAACCGTGAGCTTGCTGAAGAACTGTCTGGATTGGCAGAAGCGGTTTCGCGGTTTGAAGTAAAGATTGAAAAAAAATTGGCTGAGTTGAAGGAAAAAGAAAAAGAGGAACATCATATAAAGGAACACCTAACCGATCTCAAGGCTTCTCTTGAACGAGAAAAGGTAGATCAGGTTTCTCTCTTTACCCGTGAGGCCCAGTACAAAAACACACATCAACATGCCGCCCGAAATAAAATGTCATTGAATCAGCGGATTGCACGGTCTCGGAATGAAGGGAAAAGGGCGACGGCGCTGGTTTCAGAACTTGAAAAAAAGGCAGGCAATGCCAAAGCAGACATTGAAACAGTACGGGCTGCGATAGGGAAACTGAACCGTAAGGCAGATTTGTTAGAAACGGAGTTGCGGGAGCATCGCGGAAATCTGGGGGAAAAGGTCAAGGATGTCCAGGTGTTGAGTTTTGAATTTCAGGAGGTTCGTTCCCGATACAATGCGCTGCGCAAGATAGATGAAAATTACGAGTGGCTCAAGGGGGGAGCGCGGGTCATTATGCAACGCCACAGCTCTCGGGCGAGCGAAAACGGGATCTGTGGGCTGGTGGCCGACGTCGTAGAACCAGAATCCTCGTTTGAGTTGGCTGTTGAGGCAGCACTGGGTGATGCCATGCAACATGTGATCGTAAAAACCCAGGAAGAAGGGATAAAGGCAATAAATTATCTGTCAAGCGAGGCATCCGGGCGAGGTAGTTTTATCCCGATCAATACCTTTAAACCCCTCTCCGACATGGTCCATTGCTCCAAACCGGATCAGCTCGGTCTCCTTTTGAACCATGTAACCGCTAAAGAGGGGTATGAAGCCCTGGTCGAACACCTTCTTGGACATGTAGTGGTAGCGACAAATCTTCATGATGCCCTGAGCCTGTGGAATCGTAATGGGGTATTTCAGACCATAGTTACCAAGAATGGCGACAGGGTCTCTTGTGATGGGATCCTCACCGGCGGAAGTCCGGAAAAGGCGGACGCAAGCATCTTGGCAAAAAAACGCGAGATAAAAAGGCTGGGCAAGATTGTCGCGGACCTCAAATTGCGCCTTGAGGCCGCAAAAGCAGAGCAGGAGGACATGGAGGCTTCCGCGTGTATTCTGGAATCCAGGCAACAGAAGACATTGCAAAATCTACGATCAAAAGAAGCAGAAAAGGTAGACGCGGAAAAAGTTCTGTACAGGATAGAAGAAGACTTGAAACACGCGCGGCGGCATCTGGAAATAACACATTTGGAACTTGAACAGATGAGGGGGGAAGAGACTGACCTGGAACGGGAGATTGCGCGATACAATGAACTTCTGTCAAAGATTTCAGAAGAGGTCTCTGCTTCCAAGACACGTATTGCCACATTGGATTCACAGGTACGAAGGGGCTCCGACGATCTTGAGACATTTAATCAACAAGTAATGGAGATTAGGCACGAGTTGACTTCCCTTAAGGCAACGAGGGAGAACGCACGAAACGATCTCAGACGCCTGGAGTCGTTTCAGCTCGACGGCGTTGACCGTATCGACCAGTTGGCCGAAGAATTAAAGGAGACGGAAACAGACATTGAAACCACAAAGATACGACTCCGTGATGAAAAGGATCGTCTTGAACAACTATACGCCGATCTAAAGCTTGTTGACACCATCCTTTCTGAAAGTGAGACGGCATTCCATGAGATCGACAACAAACTGACTGAAAATGATCAGATTGTCTCAGAGGTTGAGACTGTTCAAAAAGAGACCCAGCAGAAGATTCAACAATTGGAGCTGGAACAGTCCGAGAGGCGGCTCAAGTCAGAACACCTAATTGCCCGAATCAATGAGCGGTATCATGAAAATCTAAAGGCGCTGGTCGACACTGTGAGTATTGAGGGGATTGATTGGACCGAAAAAGAGGGCGAGCTCGCCGGTCTCCGTGAAAACATAGCCAGAATGGGCGAGGTCAATCTTGCGGCGATCAAGGAATTCGAAACCCTTAATGAGCGCCTTGATTTTTACAATACACAATATGAGGATCTTGAAAAGGGAGTTGAAAACCTGCAAAGGGTAATTCGCAAGATCAACAAAACCACGAAGGCAAAGTTTTTGGAGACGTTTACAGCGATCAATGAGAAGCTTCAGACCGTATTCCCCACACTATTTGAGGGGGGAACCGCAAGGCTGGATCTCACCGATCCGGATAAGCCCCTTGAATCGGGTGTGGAAATTCTTATCCATCCTCCCGGGAAAAAACTGCTCCGCATGAGCCTCCTTTCAGGCGGGGAAAAGACCCTTGCCGCCCTTGCATTGATTTTTTCGATATATCTCATTAAACCTTCTCCGTTCTGTCTCTTAGACGAGATCGACGCCCCCCTGGATGACGTGAATGTAGAACGCTTCACCAACTTACTGACAAGTATAGCAGAGCGCTCCCAGGTCATATTAGTTACCCATAACAAACAATCCATGGAGATGTCCGACACACTGTTCGGGGTTACCATGGAGAGCCAGGGTGTTTCGAAATTAGTGTCGGTGAGCTTGAGGGAGATAGAAGAGGCACAGGCAGCCTGATAAGACTCTCATTGATCATTGATCATTTCACATTTGTCATCTGTCCCCGCCGTGGCGGGGGTAAATGCCCAATGATAAATGACAGATGATAAGATCAAGATAAGCTCATCAAACTTCTTACGAGATCATTTTTTATCCTGTTCTCTAAATCATATCTAACAAAAGCTAAGCCGCTTGCCGATTATTAACAAGTATAGTAGATAAAAAGTAGGCGACGTAATGCAAAACTCTCCTTTTTAACTTCTAACCTTTTATTATTATGCTAAAAAAAGCGACTGGTTTTATAATTGCAATTCTCCTCGTGGTAGTGGGGCTCACGGTTGGTTCATATGTAATCTTGAATCAATACGGTAATACCCCCATTTCTGACATAGACAGGAATGTAATTATCCAAATCCGTTCCGGGCAAAGTTTCCGGGATACTGTAAAGCAACTCACGGACTCGGGATTATTACATAATTCCAAAAAATTCAGGCTCCTTGCCCGTATTAGAAGATTAGACACAAAAATACAGGCAGGAGAGTATAACCCTTCCTACCGTATAACTCCAAATGAACTTCTGGACAACTTAAGCACAGGAAAGACAATTCTTTATAGCGTTACAATACCTGAAGGGTATAACGTGTACCAGATCGGGGAGCTGCTGGGAAATAATGAGATTATGGATAGTGCAGTGTTTGTTGCAGCAGCTCTGTCATCCGCACGAGCCCGAAAAGCAGGCATTGAGGGGAACTCATTTGAAGGATATCTTTTCCCTGATACCTATCGATTCCCCAAAGTTACAGATGCTGATACAGTGCTAAAAACGATGATAAACCGGTTCCATGAAATGTTTATTCCGGAATGGGAAAAAAGATCTGATTCGATACGATTCTCACTCCACGAGGTGGTTACCCTTGCCTCAATTGTAGAAAAGGAGACAGGCGACCCTGCGGAAAGACCACTTATCGCGGCAGTTTTTTTGAATCGTCTGAAGCGGGGCATGCGTCTTGAGAGCGACCCCACGGTTATCTACGGTATAGAGGGTTTTGACGGGAACCTAACCCGTAAACACCTCGTAACATATACACCTTACAATACTTACAGAATTAAAGGTCTACCCCCCGGGCCTATTTCCAATCCAGGGTTAGACTCATTAAAATCAATCCTCAACCCGGAAGATAAACCACATCTCTATTTTGTCTCCAAAAACAACGGCACCCACCACTTTTCCCGGACTATAAAAGAACACAATAGGGCGGTCAGGAAGTATCAGAAACTTAGATAATGTACATCCAAAACCTACCATTTCTGGAGGACACTGGAGATGTAAAAAGCCGATTAGCGGACGCTAACCGGCTTATTATTTTG
>JAUWMN010000084.1 GCA_030613165.1 Desulfobacterales bacterium | reverse complement strand
GATGCTCTCCACAAAGCCCTACTTTCAGGTTTTTCCACTTCCGATGGATACCAAAATAAGAAAACCCTTTTTTTCTATCTCTTCGGACCCTAAAATCACCTCCCAGGCGATATATTGGCGCATTCTTTTCTGAAGCTATTTTCTGTATTACTTCAATGGCATTCTTGCCTTTGACCGCTGTAACTACTGGAATACCCCCTTTAATAATTCCTCCTTTTTCGGCTGCAATCTTGGCCAGAGTGTTACCTAAATAACGCTGATGATCGAGAAAAATATTGGAAATAATACTCACTTCAGGTCGAACTACATTGGTAGCGTCGAGTCTCCCCCCCATTCCGGTTTCAAGTATGGCCCAATCAACATTTTCCCTGGCAAAATGATACAGGGCCATAGCAGTGGCACATTCAAAAAAAGTTGGAGGTTCACCTTGCGTATAAATCAGTTGGACCGCTTCCGCCGCATCAGCCACGGCATCGTCTGATACAGGACAACCGTTAATCCTGATTCTCTCATTGAATCGGATAAGGTGTGGAGAGGTATACATACCAACTTTATACCCTTCTCTGACAAGGACAGAGGAAAGGATCGCCGCTATGGAACCTTTTCCGTTGGTGCCGGCAATGTGTACCGATCGAAATCGTTCATGGGGGTTACCCAATCCCCGGACCAGCCGGTTTATAGAATCAAGCCCGAATTTAACCCCGAATTGTCTCAGATGATAAAGGGCGGAAAGATGTTCTTCAACGGAAGTAATCATGAACTTATAACCGTTATTACCTGACACCTGGCCTTACATCTTTGCCGGAACGTTTGCATGCTCTCAGGACCTTAATCGATTTATTTTTTAAAAAAGAAGAGATACTGGAATGCAAGCGGATGGGAGTTAAAAAGATGCGCGTTTCTTCAGGCCGTGAAATAAGCATTCCGGGGATAGTAAGGGATACGGTACGCAAGGCGCCTCTGTTTGCCGCGAAAAAGAGAGGTGATTCCGTGAAGGGGATATCAAGCGCCTCCAAAATGTTCTTCGCAATAGTAAGGATTTTATCCTTGGGGTTCACAGTGAGCGTCTTTATTCCTCTTTCGGTCAAAACTGATGCTATGTCTCCGTAAAATGCCCCAAAGTCAACGATCAGGATTGCATCATCTGCCGTGGTTGCCAGATTTACGGAAAGCTCTATATCAAACCCGGCGTAAGAGACATTAATCGAAGTGTCCGGTGTATAGGTAACTCCTAATTCATCGAACAACTTGCCTACAAATGCCTTCTTGTCGTAAGCATCAATGGTAATAACAGCAGGCCTTTTTATTTTGGTCTCCCGAGACAAAGGAGCATTGTAAGCTCGATTCTCTTTTTTCGATAAAATATCGATAACATGAACGCCTTTTTTGGCAAGATACCGTTGAATGCCCTTTGGAGTGCCTTCTTCCGGATGGTTTATTACAGTGACACAAAGGTACATCAACTCGCCGGTTTCACCATGCTTTCTCGAAAAGACCCAATCTCCTCTTAATGTTACTGAAATACCATCACTCAGGACAACCGATTCTCCTTTTTTAATCCCGCGTCCGCCCAACGTATCTAAAATTTTTTCCAACACGCTTTGCGTGGTAACTTCTTTATCTACGTTAGCAATCTTTAAATCCTTCCAAAAAGAATGGAGGATCTTCTTCATAGGGTCGGAAAGATTTCCATCAATATCGAGAAGAACTCGTTGGCCGTCATTGAACTCCACTATTGGATAAGCAGCAAGATCCAACGTATGCTCCGTGCCGTCTCTGCTCGGGAAAAAATAAGACCCATTAGAAATAAGGTCGCCCCCAAAAGGTTTCAGCGCCTCAGACAACACAACTCTTGACCACCTTGAACCTTCGTCCTTGATAGGAAGCGCTACTGTATCTTTAGAAAGATCTTCTTCCCCTGATTTAGTAGTGACCTGTGGCGGCTCAGATTCATCTGATTTTCGAGATTCAACAGAAGCGATTTGAGGGGTTTGTTCCTTAGATAAGACTTGGGTCGGGTTTAATTCCGGAATATGTATATACTGGCCGGGGTAGATCACATTGAGATTCTTGATATCGGGGTTTATCCTTTGGAAAAGACTCAACTGCTGCTGTTTAATCTTGGAAGCAGGGATATCATAATGTCTCGCGAGGATCGTGCTGACTGAATCTCCACGTTGCACTTTATAATCATAGTAAAGAATGTCCGGTATCACCGGTATGGTTATTGAAGAAGTCCGGGTTGCAGCGACCTGGGATTTTACATATTTTAAAGGAATGATGATATGTTGGCCTGGATATATCATGTTTGGATCACGTATATGAGCATTTAGCTGTTTGAACATGGCTATAAACTTAGGAAAATTTTTTTTGGAAAGAACCCCCTTCCGTCTTAGTATATCCCAGACATAATCATCCTTTTGAACGGTATAAGGCCCACACAGGACATCCATCCCCTGGTAACTTTTGATCAGAAATGTCTTGTGCGGCATAACAGCAAAGACAGGGCCACTTGCACAAGATAAGAAAACAACTATTAAGATAAAAATTTTTCGCATATGTTATATTTTAATAACCGACGATAAACAATATGTCCATACATAATCACCGTGCGAAAAACATTCAATATTTCAAACGCACCTGGAGAACCCACAGGCACGACACACCACGCATCCCCCCTCATGTGCCAGGGCTGATCCACAATCAGGGCAGACCCCCATCATATCTGATAGATCGTCACCACTAAGATTGAGAAAACGTTTGATCACTTTCCCGATCGCATCAGGACACGAAAGAACCATCCCCCCATTTTCCCATATGGGGGAAGGGCACCGAATGCCTATGATCTGTTTTATAATCGCTTCGACGCTGACCCCGGATCTCAGGGCAAGAGATATTAGACGACCCGCCGCCTCTATCTGAGAAGAAGCGCATCCTCCGGTCTTGCCCATCTGGGCAAAGACCTCACATATGCCGGCACCATCGGAATTGATAGTCACATAAAGCTTACCGCAACCAGTGCTGATCCGTTCTGTTACGCCCTGTGTTCGAACAGGACGGTAACGGGGTTTAACCTTTGTCTTTTTGTCACCCTTTCCTATGGTGAGGACTTGCCGGCCCCTGCTTCCGTAGCGATAAATCGTTACACCCTTGCACCCATGCTCGTAGGCCATTAGATAGACCTTTTCCACGTCTTTTACTGTTGCGTGTTCAGGAAAATTTACAGTCTTTGAGACAGCATTGTCGGTAAATTTTTGAAAAGCAGCCTGAATTCTAATGTGCCACTCAGGATCAATATCATGAGAAGTGACAAAAAGACGTTTCAAATCATCTGGGATCTCTTCCATATGCTGTACAGATCCGGTCTTTGAGATGGCTTTTATGAGATCCTTGGATAATATCTTCCTTTTCTTGGCCACCCGTTTAAAAAGGGGATGAATCTCAACCAGTTCGTCTCCGTCCAAAACTTTACGGAAGTACGATACGGCAAACAGCGGCTCCACGCCGCTCGAGCAATTTGCAATAATACTAATGGTTCCGGTAGGCGCAATGGTCGTGGTTGTAGCGTTTCTCATGTAAGGTGTTTCAGGCCGGTCATATACGCTCTCTTTATAATAGGGAAAATTACCCCGTTTTTTGCCAAGCTCCGCAGACGCTTTGCGGGCTGTCTCTGAAATAAGCCCCATCACTTCTTCCGCGGTCTCAACAGAACGTTCTGAATCGTAAGGGATGCCAAGCTGAATCAACATGTCGGCAAACCCCATAACTCCCAGACCGATCTTTCTGGTCCCCCTGCTCATCTTTTCTATCTCTTCCAACGGATATTTATTGATCTCAATAACATTGTCTAAAAAGTGAACAGCGGACCTTACCGTTTGTTCTAACTTTGCCGTATTCAGCTTCCCTCCGGTTACCATCTTCGATAAATTTATTGATCCCAGATTGCACGATTCATAAGGAAGGAGCGGCTGCTCCCCGCAGGGGTTGGTGGCTTCAATATCGCCCAAGTGTGGTGTGGGGTTGGCCGTGTTGATATGATCCAAAAAAACGACCCCTGGTTCACCACTCTGCCACGCGGACCGAACAATCAAATCAAAAATATCCCCTGCCGAGACCTTTTTTACCCTCTTTTTGGTCCTGGGATTAATCAACTCGTAATCATTTTCGTTCTCCAGCGCCTTCATAAATTCCGAGGTTAAGGCTACTGATATATTGAAATTGTTTAACTTTTTCAGATCGGTCTTGACCGTGATAAATTTTTCAATGTCCGGATGATCCACACGGAGGACACCCATGTTTGCGCCTCGCCTGGTCCCTCCCTGTTTTATTGCTTCAGTAGCCATATCAAAGACCATCATAAAAGATATAGGACCACTCGATATTCCGTGCGTAGAAAAAACCGTGTCTTTTTCCGGTCGTATCCTTGAAAAAGAAAATCCCGTTCCTCCGCCGCTTTTGTGAATCATCGCGGTGTGTTTGATTGTCTCAAAGATGCTCTCGATCGAATCTTCTATAGGCAATACAAAACAGGCGGAAAGCTGACCTAAATGCCTCCCCGCATTCATTAGAGTGGGAGAATTCGGCATAAACGTAAGGCTCGATATAAGTTTGAAAAATTGTTCCTCGGTTTTTTTTGTATCAGCCTTTTGATCAAATTTAACATCCGCGGCCGCCACGGCATGGGCTACCCGGCGAAACAGCTCCTCAGGAGCCTCAACAGGATTTCCCCTCCTGTCCTTTTTAAGATACCGTTTCTTCAAAACAACCAAGGCATTGTCAGAAAGTTTAACAGACATAATATAACCTTAAATTTAAATTAATTGGGACGCAGATTTTCGCAGATACCCGCAGATTTATTTTCTAAAATTTCATTTGGTTGTAATTAAGTACTCATCGTTAACTTCATAGCCCGCAACTCAGAACTTTATATTTAATATCCTGCTAATCTGCGTTCATCTGCGTCCAAAATAAAAACTTAGCTCAGTAATTTCTTCAACCCTTCTTCATCCAGAATTTCTACCCCCAAACTCCCGGCCTTGTCTAACTTCGATCCCGGATTTTCCCCCGCAACTACATAGGAGGTCTTGCTGCTTACGGAGCCGGTCACTTTTCCTCCCAGCCCTTCAATCTTTGCCTTTGCCTCGGCCCGAGTTATAGATGGGAGTGTACCGGTCAAAACAAAGGTCTTTCCCGCAAGAGGGTGTTCTTTTCCAACAGCCTTTGTTTCCGGTATCACGCCACATGAAAGGATCCGGTCAATGTTCTGTCGATTTTCAATATTCTTAAAGAACGCGATAACGCTTTTTGAAACCTGTGGGCCTACTTCTTCCACGTCAAGTAGTTCTTCTTCGCCGGTCTCCATCAATCGTTCAAGGGATACAAACCTTTCGGCCAACACCTTTGCAATATGTTCTCCCACGTAGCGGATCCCAAGTGCGTAAATAAAGCGGGAAATAGTGGTCCTCTTGCTATTTTCAATAGCGGCAAGCAGATTGTCGGCAGACTTTTCCGCCATTCTCTCCAGACCAATCAGTCTATCGCGCTTCAAGGTAAAAAGATCCGCGTATGACTTTATTAAACCTTTTTCCACCATCTGTTCAACTAATTTATCACCCAGGCCATCAATATCAAGGGCATCCTTTGAAGCAAAATGTTTTATCCGCTCCTTTATCTGGGCCGTACAACCGGCGTTGATACATCGTCGCGCCGCTTCTCCCTCCAAGCGGACAACTTCTGAACCACAGACCGGGCAGGTATCCGGCATCTTAAATACAATCTCTTGCCCTGTCCTTTTCGACAAAACCACCTTTACCACCTCGGGGATCACATCTCCGGCACGCTGGATTAAGACAGTGTCTCCCTCGCGAATATCTTTTTTGGCAATTTCGTCCTCATTATGAAGTGTGGCCCGGCTGACCACCACCCCTCCCACAGAGACCGGCTCTAAATGTGCCACCGGTGTAAGCGCCCCTGTACGCCCAACCTGTACTTCGATCTTCACCAAACGGGTGGTTTCCTGAGTAGGGCGAAATTTGTAGGCAATGGCCCAGCGAGGACTTCGGGACTTTTCGCCCAGCGTCTTCTGGAACTCGATGTCGTCGACCTTGATCACTACGCCATCTACCTCATATGCGAGCCGATGTCGTTTTGACTCGATATCTTTGTAATACTCGATCGCACTCTCAATTCCCTTGCATCTATGCACCAGGGGATTGACTCTCAGTCCCAGGAATTTCAACCCATTGAGTATGTCCCAGTGTGTATCAAACGAAAGTCCCTCCACCGCACCGATCCCGTAGCAAAACATCTCTAACGGGCGTTGGGCCGTTATCTTGGAATTGAGCTGTCTCAGGGAACCGGCAGCCGCGTTTCGCGGGTTTGCAAAAGGAGGTTCACCTTTTTCAAGTCGCTCCTTATTAAATTCCTTAAACGCGTCTAACGCGATAAAGACTTCTCCGCGAACCTCCAGCCTTTCCGGGATCGACAAAGAAGAGTCGGCAAGCAGGGTAAGAGGCACCGTTCGAATGGTCCTGACATTTGCGGTAATGTCCTCTCCGGTAAAACCATCTCCCCGGGTAGATGCTCTTACAAGCTGCCCGTTTTCATATATCAATTCAACCGCTGTCCCGTCCATTTTCGGTTCCGCGGTGTAGGTGACACGGGCATCCTCTTCCAATAATTTCTTGACCCGCTGGTCAAAGGCCCTGATCTCTTCCTCGTTAAAACCGTTCTCCAGGCTGAGCATAGGGATGGTGTGAGGAACAGACTCAAATTTTTCCAGAGGCGGAGCGCCGACTCGCCGCGTAGGAGAATCAGGCGTAATCAACTCAGGGTATTTCCCCTCCAGATCTACAAGCTCCCGCATTATCCGGTCGTACTCGGCATCTGATACTTCCGGTTCATCCAGGACATAATAGAGATAGTTGTGCCTGTTTAATGCTTTGCGAAGATATGCCGCTCGTTCTTTGATTACTTGCTCCATCGCGCTGATCAATCCCTCAAATTAGTAGGCAGTATGCAGTAAGGAGTAGGCAGAGAGATGAAACTATCTTGCTTACTGCCTACTGC
>JAUWMN010000028.1 GCA_030613165.1 Desulfobacterales bacterium | reverse complement strand
AAGAATAATTCCGTGGACGTGGTCGTATCGAACTGCGTCATCAATCTTTCCCCGGATAAACCCTCGGTCTTCTCCGAGATATTTCGGGTGTTAAAGCCAGGGGGAGCACTATACTTTTCTGATATCTTTTCAGGCCGCCGGATACCGGATCATCTCGGCGCCGATCCGGTCTTGTCCGGAGAATGCCTGGCCGGCGCTCTGTACGTGGAAGATTTCAGAAGATTGCTTCGGGAAATAGGGTGGATGGATTACCGTGTGGTTTCCAAAAGGCAGGTCGAACTTAAGGATCCCGAGGTGGAGGCCCGTGTCGGCATGATTGATTTCTATTCCATGACAATCCGTGCCTTTAAGTTACCAAACCTGGAAGATATCTGTGAGGATTACGGCCAAACAGCAATATATCTGGGCACGCTGAGCGAATCCCCTCACCGGTTTGTTCTGGACGACCACCACACTTTTGTTGCCGGCAAACCTATGTTGGTCTGCGGCAACACCGCAGCTATGCTTGAAGAGACCCGTTTCGCAAGGCATTTCAAAATCATAGGTGACAGGAGTACGCACTACGGGGCCTTTGATTGCGGTCCGCCGGGGATTACGCTTCAAGGTGGAGACAGCGGCTTGGGTTGTTCATGTTGTTGAAATTCGGACTGGGACTCTTTGGACATTATTATGCAAAGGTCTCTATGTGGGTATCATATGAATAGACCATACCTTGAACATTTTTTTGGGGAATTGTTGGGAACGTTCATCTTGGTATTTTTTGGATGCGGTGCTGTGACGGTCTCGGTTCTTTTTTCCGCGCATAGCGGTCTTTTCCAGATAGCCGGAATTTGGGGCGCTGCGGTAACGTTAGCTATCTATGTATCTCGGCATTTATCCTGCCCCATTTTAATCCCGCGGTAAGCATAGCAATGGTCACTTCAGGGCGCATGCGCATAAAACAATTGCCCGTTTATCTCTTTGCCCAGTTCCTGGGAGCATTTCTGGCGGCAGCTATCCTCTATTTACTCTTTTCAGATTCAATCAACGCCTTTGAAAAGGTCCACTCGATCTTAAGAGGCTCACCAGAATCTATATCCACCGCAATGATGTTTGGGGAGTATTTCCCCAACCCTTCGTCCGGTCTGACTTGTGTTGTTTCTCGTTTTGGCGCCTCGGTTGGAGAGGGGATAGGAACATTTATGCTTGTGTTGATAATTTTTCTCCTCACAGAGCAATGTAATGTTGGGCGCCCTGAATCTGCTTTTGCTCCGGTATTAGTCGGCTTGACCGTTTTTATAATCATCGGCGTCGTCGCGCCTCTTACTCAGGCGGGAATAAACCCCGCCCGAGATTTTGGCCCAAGATTATTTGCCTATTTTGCCGGCTGGAACACAATAGCAATTCCTGGACCCAAGGGAGGCTTTTTCATAGTCTACATACTTTCCCCCATTATGGGCGGTATGTGCGCGGCGTTATCTTTTATCAAAATTATAGAGCCATTAATGGTGAAAAGGAATTTGTGCTGTGTAAATAGTTGTCAAATAAACGTCGATGATTGTGAAAAAACAAAATCTTAAGAGCCAGTTTCAAAATGTGAGATCTTCTCGGCCGCCAACGCCTCTTCTGCCAGGTCGTTAACGCGGCGAACAACCAGCGCACGGTTCAGATAGAGATCAACTTTTGCACCATCACTTAGAAGGTTTTCAATCCTTCCTCGAGCTGTTCCGACGCCAAGTAGCCCCAAGGCCCATGCAGCCATCCCCCTTACTGTAGCGTCTTTGGAGTCAAGATAGGGTTGAAGGTAACGAGTTGCATCCTTTGACCGCAAAAGATGCGGGCGCACCTGACTCAATCTCCCAATGCCCCAGACCACACCGCGCTGCAATATTTCATGTTCCAGGAAGTTTGCATCCTCTATCATATAAGAAATAAGAATGTGGACATATTCCTCCGCGAGCCCCTCATGACAGGCCATGATTTCAGCCATAGCCTCAGGGGCGCCCCAGCCGATACCGCCTGATTCATCATTGAGCATCCACATGAAGCGGCGCATTATGACGCGGGCCGATTCCATATCCTTTTCAGCAAGATTTGCGACAGTCACGCCTAAGGTCGTGACCGCCCGCCATTTTATTTTCTGATCATGGTGGCAGAGAAAAGATACAAGAGGATTTACTACCCGGCGGCCCGGCAATAGGCACAATTCGTTCAATGTTTGATCAAAATCGTCCTGACTGAGAAGGTCTAAAACCGTGCGTTTGAGGGCTCGGTTGCTATGCATTACAGCTTCCATTTATTCTTCCCATTACACTCAATGCCTCACGCTTCTTCCCAATTGATGCAGTCGGCCGGACAATTCTTAATAGCCTCCGCCACCTCTGCTTCCGAATACTCGGAAAGATCAACCACCTCAATGTAGCCCGCGACATTTCGCCTGAAAATAGCAGGACATGCCTCTATACATGCATCACAATCAACGCATTCACTCAGATCAATCACTGGAATCTTCATTTCAATGCCCGCCCTATCTTCTTGCCAAGCTGATAGCAGGCATCGATGCCCTGGTCATCCGGTACATATTGCATCTTCAGACCGGGATCGACCAGTTCAAATTTCATCTCCTCTAATTGTTTGTTAATCAACTTAACCGCTTCGCCGCTCCAGCCATATGACCCAAAGGCGGCGGCAATCTTGTTTTTCGGCTTAAGCCCCTTCATATAGGTCAAGAAATCACTGACGGTGGGAAAAAGACCATTGTTCAGAGTCGGAGAGCCTACGATAACCGCCCCTGCGTCAAGTATTGCCGTTATGACATCACTGCGGTGCCATGATCGCAGGTGCATAGGCACGGCTTGTACTCCTTCTTCCGAAAGCCCGGCAACTATGGCCTCGGCCATCTTTTTCGTGCTGTGCCACATGGTATCATAGACAACAACGGCCTTTTTTCTCGGTTTCTGAGTAGCCCATTCAACATAGGCGTTGATTATTTTGGCGGGATTTTTCCGCCACATTATGCCGTGATCAGGACAGATCATATCGATGGGGAGTCCCAGCTTTTTTACCCGGTCTACCAGCTTGAGAATTAGGGGAGAATAGAGCAGGAGGATATTGGCGAAATATTTCATGGCATGGGGCATGATGGTGCCGCCGATCTCATCATCAAATCGTTCAGGCCCGGCATAATGCTGCCCAAAGGCATCGCTGGAAAAAAGCACCCTGTCTTCCTTGACGTAAGTAAACATGCTATCGGGCCAGTGGAGCATCCTTGTTTCCAGGAAAGAAAGCGTCTTTTTGCCCAGACTCAATTCCCCGCCATCTTGCACAGGCTGGTAGTTCCATTTCTGCTGGAAATGGCGGGAGAGATTCTTAACGCCCATTTTGGAGCAATAGAGCGGCTTATCTTCCCCGATCTTGTGCATTACCCGTGGCAGACCGCCTGAATGGTCCATTTCTGTGTGGTTGCTTATGACATAATCGATCTTTTTGGGGTCGATTATTTGACTGATCATACTGATAAGTTCATCGACAAACTCCTTTTTTACGGTATCTATCAGAGTGACCTTTTCATCCATGATCAGATAAGCGTTATAAGTTGTCCCCGAATCCGTGGAATAACCGTGGAAATCCCTAATGTTCCAGTCTACTGCCCCGACCCAGTAGATATCTTTAGCTATTTCAATTGGTTTCATGCCGATCTCCTTGATAATGGCTTGCAGTCAATTTGGGGTCTCTCTATTTTTAACTTTGTAATATTTCACCGCAAAGACGCAAAGAACGCAAAGAAAAAAATATAATAGAAAAAATCTTTGCGCCCTTTGCGTCTTTGCGGTGAAATAAACGGATATAAAAGATCTACCGCTGATTGATGAGATAATCATACGCCGCCAGCGCTGCTTTGGCCCCTTCACCGGCGGCAACAATTACCTGTTTAAATGGGACATCGGTGACATCTCCGCAGGCAAAAACACCCGCCATCCCGGTTCGACACCTGTTGTCGACTACGATCTCCCCCTGACGGTTGGTTTCTAACACATCAATGACCTGATTAGAATTAGGCAGAAGCCCGATCTCAATAATGATGCCTTCCACATTTAGACTTCTGGCCTCGTCCGTTTTCAGGGACTTAATCTCAATACCTTCCACTACCGAGCTTCCTATAACCCTGGTGGTATCATATTCGGTTAAAATTTCTACATTCGGATAACTCTTCACCTTATCTTGAAGCACAAGGTCTCCGGTCAGTGGGGTTAAGGATACTAAGTATACTTTGCCGGCAACCTTAACAAGGTCGATCACCGCCTCCAAGGCTGAATTGCCACCTCCAATCACTGCCACGTCAGCTTCTGCAAAAAGTGGGGCATCACAGGTCGAACAGTAACTCACCCCTCTACCTATCAGAGCCTTTTCGCCTGGGACATTGATTGGCCTTGGCCGTTTCCCGGTAGCAATGATAACGGTCTTGCCAAAATATGTTTTCCCCATGCCGGTGGTGACCCTCTTTATTTTACCGCTCATTTCAAGAGCGCTGACCTCTGTGCCTATTATTTTCTCGACTCCATACTTTTCAACATGCTCATCAAATTTTTTGATCAGATCAGCCGTGTCTATCTGGCTGAAACCGAGGTAATTTTCAATATCATAGGTCCAGGCCACCTGTCCCCCGATATCTTTACTGATAATAAGGGTCTTCAGGAGCTTTCTGGCAGCATAGACAGCGGCGCACAAGCCGGCCGGCCCTGCTCCGAGGATAATGACGTCATAGAGTGGGGATATTGCTTCTTTTTTTTCAAGGCCAAGTCGTTCGTTTAACTCGCCAGTGGCCGCCAGACTCACCAAGTCGCTGTAGCCCCCTAATGGTTTGCCCTTGACCAGTATCTGGGGCAGAGAACCGCTTCCGGTCTTTTCCTGCATCTTGCGCCACTCTCTTGATCCGGGCTGGACCTCGATTTCTTCAAAACTTATTCCATTGTCCCTCAAAAATGACTTTGCTCTGGAGCAAAAAGGGCATCCTTGCGTGGAATAGACTGTTATATCTCCCATAGGCTTTCCGCTTCCTTTATTTTGGTTGAGAAAACCTGGTCCTCAGGCCAGGTCAGAGAAGATTGGCTTTGACATTACTACTTAAGAAGTTTGAAGTGACTAAAGTGAACTAAAGTGCCTAAAGTTACGGAGTGCGCCATTCGGCGCAGTCAATAGATATTACTGCCTACCTTGACGAGGTCAGTGAGCCGCCTACAATACTCGTCTCCATCGGACAAAGTATATCAAATTGACACACTACCTCAACTTTAGGCACTTTAGTTCACTCCACACTTTAGTCACTTCTACTCCGGAATCTCTGAACTCTGTCTCAGGCAAGTGAGCGACTGTTCCAGACGACCACGGTCAAAACCGACCAATACCTCGTTGCATACAGCTATCACCGGAACGCTCCTGGCGCCACCGGTTATCTTTTTCATCTCCTTCAGCGCTTCCCGATCTTTGGTAACATCGTACGCGATAAAATCAACCCCCTTTTGCTCAAGGAACTCCTTGGCCATTTTGCAGTAGGGTCACGTAGGGGTAGTATAGATCTTTACTTTTTCACTCATGGTACACCCTCCTTATTCTTCTTTTTCAAACTGATCTTGTGTTGCCCCGCATACGGGACATACCCAATCATCCGGCAGGTCTTCAAATGAGGTCCCCGGTTCCACACCATTGTCAGGGTCTCCCTCTGCCGGATCATATACATAGCCGCAAACACTACATACATACTTGTCCATAGAGTCAGGTCTCCTTTCTATTAATAAGAATGAAGTTTCTTTTTGACACGGGTCGCCTATGGCGACACGCTGATTACACGGTTTTTTTCTATGCTTAGGTGGCCGTTAATACTTTTCTTTTAACCTGAACAGAAGGACCAAAATTGATCAATAAACCGACTTCAATCCCCGTCCCTTTCAAGTAATTTACCAACTGAACTTCGTGGACTTCAGCGATTGCTTTGACGGCCTTTAGCTCTAATATGACCTTGTCTTCGACGACAATATCACAAACATAGTCGCCTACAATTTCAGATTCGTATAGTATTTTTAGAGGCATCTCGGCCTCGGCTCGAAACCCCCTTCTCTTGAGTTCAATGATTAGCGCATTCTGGTACACTTTTTCCAAAAAACCATATCCAAGGACTTTATGCACCCGATAAGCTGCGTCAATAATCTGATGTGTAAGTTCTTTATATTGCATCCTTATTATTACTCCTCCCAAGGGTGAGATGGTGTGCCGTGTTAATCCGTGAAATCCGTGTCAAAAAAATCATTAGACCTGCCTTGCCCACATCCTCCGTAACCGCAGCGAATTACTCACCACGGAAACCGAGCTCATGGCCATTGCGGCTGCCGCGAATACAGGATTCAGGAGTATTCCGAAGAATGGATATAGTATCCCTGCTGCAATCGGAATCCCGAGGCTGTTGTAAAAAAATGCCCAAAAAAGATTCTGTTTGATTACTCGCATGGTCTGAAACGAGAGCCTTATGGCTGCGGGAACCGATCGCAAATCATCTCTGATTAGAGTGATGTCACTCGCTTCCATGGCTACATCTGTCCCTGCCCCGATAGCAATCCCGATATCGGCCGTAGTCAATGCCGGAGCATCATTAATTCCATCTCCAACCATAGCAACAATATAGCCTTCCTCCTGGAGACTACGTATCTCGCTTGCCTTATCACCTGGAAGAACTTCGGCCAGGACTTTGTCAATCCCAACTGTATCACCAATAGTACGAGCGGTCTTCTCATTATCCCCTGTGATCATGGCCACATTCAGTCCCATGTTTTTCAACGTGGCAACTGTTTCTCGGGCCGAGTCCTTGGGCACGTCTGAGAGGGCAATCACGCCGATAACCCGCCCGTTACTGGCCACAAAAATAGATGTTTTGCCCTCATTTGCAAGCGCCTTTGCTCTCTGGTCGAGACCGTGGAATTCGATCCCCTCTTTTCCCATAAGCCGCTGATTTCCTACAAAGACCTCCCTGTCATTGACGAGTCCTCTGGCCCCGAGGCCGGAAAGCGCTTCAAAATTGTCGACAGCAGAAAACACCACATGTTCCTCGCGGCTTTTTTCAACAATGGCCTGTGCCAGGGGGTGTTCTGAAACGGCTTCAATAGAGGCGGCGATCTCAAGGACGTCTTTTTCAACAACGCCCTCTGTCGGTACGATGTCCGTGACCTCAGGTTCTCCTCTGGTCAAGGTCCCGGTTTTATCAAAGACAATCGTGGTAAGCTTGTGCGCCTTTTCCAGACTTTCTCCCCCTTTTATTAAAATACCACTCTCAGCTCCTAATCCGGTTCCCACCATCACTGCGGTCGGCGTTGCCAGGCCCATAGCGCATGGGCAGGCAATGATAAGAACAGACACAAAGTTTAAAAGGGCTCGACTGAATATCGGCTCAGGTACAATGAAATACCATATTATGAATGTGAGGACTGCTATAGCGAATACCACCGGTACAAAAATGGATGCCACCTTGTCTGCTACTCGCTGGATAGGGGCCTTTGAGCCCTGGGCCTCTTCCACTAACTTTATGATCTGTGCCAGCGCTGTCTCCGCTCCTACCTTGGTCGCCTCAAAGGTAAAGCTCCCGCTTTTATTCAACGTGGCGGCAAATACTTCACTCCCCTTCTCCTTGGCCACAGGGATACTCTCTCCGGTAAGCATTGATTCGTCCACTGAGGATGTGCCTGAAACAACCACGCCGTCCGTGGGAATCTTTTCTCCGGGCCTGACCAGGATCAGATCGCCTTTCACTACATTTTCAATCGGGATGTCGGTCTCCTTGCCATCTCTTATCACACGCGCGGTCTTTGGCTTGAGTCCCATCAACCTCTTGATAGCCATCGAGGTCTTTCCCTTTGTTTTGGCCTCTAAAAGTCGTCCCAATAAAATAAGAGTGATGATCATGGCCGCGCCATCAAAATAGACGTGCGGGGTAATGCCCGAGCCCGCAAAAAATTGAGGCCGGAATGTGGTCAATGTAGAATAGAGATAAGCTGACAGGGCACCCACGGCAACCAGGGTGTTCATGTCCGTGGTCTTTTGCTTTGCCGCTTTGATAGCGCCCCGGAAGAACCTGCTCCCTACCCAGAACACCACGGGGGTAGTCAGGACAAAAAGGGCCGCCAGCATAATATGCCTGGGGATGCGCATGAGGAAGGGAAACCAATGCTGCATGGATCCCATAAATATGAGTATACTGAGAACCACGCCAACATTGAACTTGAGCTTAAGCTCTTTTAGCTCTCTTTGACGAGCCGCCTCCACAGGGTCTTCAAGAGTTTCGCCGAGCACACCCAAAAACTCATACCCTGTGTCAGCAATCACGCTTTTTATCGTTTCTATGCCGTCCCAGCTTGGGGCATGGGTTATTGTTGCTCGTGCCGTAGCAAGATTTACCGAGGCGTCCTCAACCCCATCAATCGACTTCAAGGCCAATTCCACGCGGCGGACGCATGCGGCACACGTCATGCCTCCAACAGAGACTGTCGTCTTCCGGGAAGAGTCAGCTATGTCTTGCGTCGTCCCCACTACTTCATAGCCAATGTCCTTCACCTTCTCCGTCATTACATCCGTGCCAACGATGGAAGGATCATATTCCACGGTCGCCTTCTCTGTGGCAAAATTTACCGAGGCGTTGTGCACACCGTCAAGACCTTTGAGCCCGTCCTCCACACGGAGGACGCATGTCGCACATGTCATGCCCCTGACGTTTAGCGTGACCTTATGATTCGACTTCATATCCAGCCTTTTTTATTTTTTCCCGGATTGTGTCCATATCGACCGGGTCGGCTTCATCAAATGTAGCCTCTCCTTTTTGGAGATCGACCTTGACATTCTTGATCGCGCCGATCCCTTTCAGGGCCTTGGTTACGGCCATGACACAGTGATTGCAGGTCATTCCTTTGATCTTGATGGTCGTCATTCTATTCTCCCTTCATTCATTGGAACGAATCCACGAAACTGATGCATTGCTGTGAGAGAGTAAGCTAGTAGTTGAAAATCAAATTTTTGTTAATGACGCTGAGGTTGGAAAAATAACAACTACCGGATCGGCTGTTCGAATTGTAACGAAATTTATATTAGAATTTTACCATAGAATAACCGGGCAAGGCAACAATCAATTTGTTACACAATCGCCGATCGATTTGGTCTGCAAGCGCAATGGATTCTGCTGGATGTTACAAAACGTAGAAACATCTTGACAAATACATCCGTTTTGTAACATATTGCAGGTATGAAGAAGTCAACTGTCGCAGAGCAGATTTTAAATATTATTAAAGTCAAGGGCGTGCTACGTCCCCGCGAACTGGATGCTTACGGTATTCCGAGGGAATATCTGCGTCGTCTTCACGAGCGTGGGCGGATCGTGCGTGTAGGACGGGGGCTTTATGTCCTGCCCGATGCCGAGGTGACAGAATACCACACCATAACTCAGGCCGCGAAACGGGTGCCTCATGGCATCATATGCCTGCTTTCGGCCCTTCAGTTTCATGGCCTGACCACCCAAATGCCTTTTGAGGTGTGGATGGCAATTGAGTCAAAAGCCAGACAACCCAAAGTGGATCAACCGGTGATGCGGTTTGTCCGGTTTTCAGGGGCAGCATATGAGGAAGGCATTGAGCAACATACGATTGAAGGCGTTCAGGTAAAGGTATACAACCCTCCCAAAACGGTAGCGGACTGTTTTAAGTTTCGGAATAAAATCGGATTGGATGTCGCTTTGGAAGCCCTGCGTGACTGTCTGCGCCAGAAGAAATGCACGGCTGACAGTCTTTGGAAGTATGCGCGTATTTGTCGGGTGGCAAATGTTGTGAAACCATACCTGGAGGCCACGCTGTGATTAAGGCAAAAAAGTCTGCCAATATTCCGGCTTCCGTTCGTCAGCGCCTACTGAATCTCAGCCGTGAAAAGGGTGAAGATTTCAACTTTGTCCTGACGCGATTTGCCTTGGAGCGTCTGCTCTATCGCCTTGGTGAATCCAAGTTTGACGAACAATTTGTCCTTAAAGGCGCCATGCTTTTCTCCGTATGGATGGGACAGCCACACCGGTCTACAAGGGATTTGGATTTTCTATCCTATGGCGATGCGTCTCAAAAAAGGCTCAAACAGATTTTCCAGCAAATTTGCCGCAAAGACATCATGGAAGACGGACTGCTTTTTGATCCCGATAGTGTCAGGGTCGTGGAAATCCGGGAAGAGCAGCAGTATCAGGGACAGCGGGTGACGGTGACGACATATCTGGAAAAGGCGCGGA